>DATCMN010000372.1:0-23273 GCA_036563405.1 Naasia sp.
ACCTCCGCCCCCTACGAGGAGCGCCGGGACGCACTGATGCGCGCCGTCGTCCCCGCCGGTCGCGTCCAGGTGCCGCCCGCGTTTCGCGACGAGGCGAGCACTGTGGACGACGCGATGGCCGCCAGCCGCGAGCTCGGTCTCGAAGGGGTCGTGGCGAAGCGCCGCTCGAGCGCCTACCTCCCCGGCCGCCGCTCGCCCTCCTGGGTGAAGGTGAAGCACACGCGCACCCAGGAGGTGGTGATCGGCGGCTGGCGGCCCGGCAAGGGCGGCCGCGGAGGCGGCATCGGCTCGCTGCTGCTCGGCATCCCGGACGGCCCGAGTCTCCGCTACGTCGGCAGAGTCGGCACCGGATTCACCGACAAGGCGCTCCGCGAGGCGGGCGCGCGCCTCGCCCCGCTGGAGCGCAGCGAGAACCCGTTCGCGGACATCCCTCGGCCGGACGCCGCGGACGCCCACTGGGTGGAGCCGACCCTCGTCGGCGAGGTGGAGTTCCCGGAGTGGACGGGCCCCGGCCGGCTCCGGCAGCCGTCCTGGCGCGGCTGGCGCCCCGACAAGTCGCCGGCGGACGTGGTGCGGGAGGAGCCGTGAAGCTCCGGAAGCGCGACGTCGCCTACGCCCTCCGCCGCACCGGTCACGCGTTCATCCGCACGCGCGGGATCGACACGGCCGCGGGACTGACCTTCTTCGCCGCGATCACCCTGTTCCCGGCGGCGCTCGCCGTGATCAGCGCGCTCGCGATAGTCGACGGCTCGCGCGCTGTCGACTTCGTCCTGCGCGTGGTCAGCGAGATCGCCAACGACGACATGGTGGAGACGGTCCGCGGCCCGCTCGAGCAGTTCACCTCCCTCCCGGAGCCGGGGCTCGCGTTCCTCGTCGGCCTGGGGCTCGCCCTCTGGACGGGGTCCGCGTACACGACAGCGTTCGGCCGCGCGATGAACACCCTGTACGGCGTGCAGGAGGGCCGGCGCATCTGGAAGTTCCGCGGACTCATGCTCGCGGTGACCCTGATCGAGACGTTCGGTCTGGCACTCGCCCTCCTGCTCCTGCTCGGAACCCCGCGCGTGGCGGGCGCGATCGGCCGGGTGACGGGCATCGGCGAGCCCTGGGTCACGGTGTGGAACGTCGCCCGGTGGCCGGTCCTGCTCGTGCTCGCGGCGGCCCTCATCGCGCTGCTCTACTACTGGGCACCGACCGTGGAGCGGCAGACCCGGCCGTGGTTCTCGCCGGGCGCAGCCCTCGCCATCGTGGGCTGGGCGATCGGCACCGGGCTCTTCTGGCTCTACGTCAGCGGCTTCGCCCACTACGGCGAGCTGTACGGCTGGGTGGGCGGCGCCCTCGTGCTGCTGCTGTGGCTGTACGGGTCGAACCTGGTGCTGGTGCTCGGCGCGGGGCTCGACGCCGAGCTGATCCGGGTCCGCCAGCTGCGCGCCGGCATCGAGTCGGAGTCGGTGATCCGCGTCCCGATGCGCGACACCGCCCGGAACCTCATCCTCGCCAGATCGCTCGCGCAGGACGAGGCGGACGGCAGGGCCATCCGCGAGGAGGCCATCCTCGCCGGCATCGAGGAGAAGGCGCACGAGGAGGCGGCGCAGGGGGACGAGGCGCCCGAGCCTCCCGCCGACCGGCCGGCACGCGGGCGTAGGGTTGCCCCATGACCGACCGCGAGACACCCGACGCGGAGGAGACCTTCTCGGACTTCTCCACCCCCGACGACGCCGATCTGCGGCCCACCGGGGAGACGTCCGGCGACTCCCGCGACAGAGCCGTCCCCGGCACTTCTCACCCCCAGGAGGACTGACCCATGCGCCTGCGACTCCTCTTCGTCGCCGGAACCGCCCTCGGCTACGTGCTCGGCACCCGTGCCGGCCGTGAGCGGTACGCCCAGATCAAGGAGAAGACCGACGAGGTCCTGCACGACCCGCGCGTGGTCAAGGCCCGCGAGGACGCTCTCCGCATCGCCAAGGAGCAGGCGCCCGTCGTGAAGGACGCCGCCGCCAAGGCCGCCGATACGGCCCGCGACCTCGCCGAGCGCACGGCTTCCGCCGCCCGTGACGCGACCGGGAAGGCCGCTGAGACGGCACGGACGGTCGCCGACCGGACGACCAGCACCGCCAAGGATGTGGCGGCCCGCGTCACCGGCGCCGCGACCGATGCGCGCGAGCGCGTCACCGGTACCGCCAGCGGCGTCTCGAAGAAGGCCGACGACCTGCGCGAGCGGGTGTCGGACCGCGCGGACGAGCTCCGGGAGCGCAGCGACAGGGCCATCCGCAGCGCCGCAGAGGCGCGCGACGACGCCCTCGCCTCTCTCGACGACGTGGACGACTCCCCCGCCGCCGAGTCCGCCGAGGAGGCCCCGTCGGCTTTCGCCCCCGTGGGCCTCGGCTCGGACGAGGGCGCCGGCTCGGACGAGGGCGCGACCCTGTCGCCCACCGGAACGGCGCCCGTGGGCGGCATGCCGGCCACCGGGGCAGGCACGCGCAAGACACCGGTGGGCGGCATCCCGGCAGCCGGAGCTGCCGACGACGCCGGAACGACGGGCTCTCCCCGCACCAGCTAGCCTCCGCGGCGGGCTGTTCCGCAACGCAACGACAGACACGCAATCGCGCGCGGTTGCGTGTCCGTCGTTCGGTTGCGTTTCTGTTTCCGCGCGGCGACGCGAGGGTCAGCGAGCGGCGGGCGGCGGCGGGAACTGCGCCACGGGGGGCAGGACCGGGATCGGAGCGGTCACGGCGGGCTGGCCGGACAGCCGCTCCAACGCCAGCATCCGGGTGACCTCCTCGCGGGTGAGGAGGCCCTTCTCCACCACCAGGTCGGCCACGTCGCGGTCTCCCGCGAGGGCCTGCTTCGCGAGGGTCGCCGCCGCCGCGTAGCCGATGTACGGGGTGAGCGCGGTCACGATGCCGACGGACGAGCCGACCATCTGCTCGAGCCGCCGCTCGTTGGCGGTGATCCCGTCCACGCAATTGACGCGGAGCGTGCGGCAGCCGTTCTCCAGCCACGTCAGGCTCTGCATCAGCGAGTGGGCGATGATCGGCTCGAACGCGTTCAGCTGCAGCTGACCGGCCTCCGCGGCCATCGTCACCGTCACGTCCGCGCCGGCGACGGCGAACGCGATCTGGTTCACGACCTCCGGGATGACCGGATTCACCTTGCCCGGCATGATCGACGACCCGGCCTGGCGCGGCGGGAGGTTGATCTCGCCGAGGCCCGCCTGCGGGCCGGAGGACAGCAGCCGCAGGTCGTTGCAGATCTTCGACAGCTTGATCGCGCTGCGCTTCAGCGCGCCCGACAGCGACATGAAGACGCCCGCGTCGCTCGTCGCCTCCACGAGGTCCTGCGCGGTCTCGTGCGGGTAGCCGGTGATCGCGCTGAGGTGGCGGTTCGCCGCCTCCGCGTAGCGCGGATCTGCCGTGATCCCCGTGCCGATGGCGGTCGCGCCCAGATTGTGCTCGAAGAGCAGCGGCATGGTCTCCCGCAGCCGGGAGTGGTCCTCGCCCAGGGTGATCGCGAAGCCGCGGAACTCCTGGCCCAGTGTCATCGGCACAGCGTCCTGCAACTGGGTCCGGCCCACCTTGAGGATGTGGGCGAACTCCTGGCCCTTGTACGCGAACGCGAGCCGCAGCAGGTCCAGCTCGGCGAGGAGACCCTCGAGGCCCCGGCAGAGCGCCACCTTGAGGGCTGTCGGGTACACGTCGTTCGTCGACTGGCTGCGGTTGACGTCGTCGAGCGGGTGCAGGTGCTCGTAGGCGCCCTTCGGGTGCCCGGCGAGCTCGAGGGCGCGGTTCGCGATGACCTCGTTGGCGTTCATGTTGGTGCTGGTGCCCGCGCCGCCCTGGACCACGCCGACGACGAACTGCTCGTCGAGCCGCCCCTCCTTCACGTCCTCGCACGCGGCGTCGATGAGGGCCGCCTTGTCGGCGGGCAGGACGCCGATCTCCGCGTTGGCGCGGGCTGCTGCCTGCTTGACGGCACCGAGCGAATGCACCAGGTGCGGGTACACGGAGATGGGCCGGCGGGAGATCGGGAAGTTCTCGAGTGCCCGGGCGGTGTGGATGCCCCAGAACGCGGACGCGGGGACCTGGTAGTCCCCCAGGGAATCCGTCTCGATGCGGGTCTCGCCGCGAACGCCGTTGCTCACACCTTCGACACTAGTGCGGACACCGCCGGGCACCGGGACGGTCCGCCGGGCTGCGATCCACGATGGTCGCGAGGTCCCCTGGAGCGGCACCTCGTCCAGCGGGGTCAGAAGGTGAGGACCAGCTTGCCCGTCAGGTGGCCCGTCTCCAGGTGCTCGTACGCGGCGACCACGTCCTCGACCGGGTAGGTGCGCTCGATCGGGAGGACGACCTCCCCCGCGGCGACCAGCGCGGCGACCTCGGCGAGGTCCGCGTTCCGCGCCGGCCCCTGGGCCAGGTGAGCGGTGCCGAAGCGCTCGGCGGCCTCCCGGTCGGCGATCGTGACGATCCGGTCGGCTGCTGCGCCGAGCGCGAGCCCGGCCTCGATGGTGCCCCGACCGGCCGCGTCGAGGACGGCCGTGAGCCCGTCCGGAGCGGCGGCCCGGAGACGGCCCTCGAGGCCGTCCCCGTACCGCACCGGCACGATCTGCAGGGAGTCGAGCAGGTCCGCGTTCGGTGCGGAGGCCGTGCCGAGCACGGTGGCACCCGCGCGCCGGGCCAGCTGCGCCGCGACGATCCCGACGCCGCCCGCCGCAGCGCCGACCAGCACCACATCGCCGGCGCCGATCCGCGCGAACCGGACGAGGTCCGTCGCTGTGCGCGCGGCAGCATCGAGCGCCCCCGCGACCTCGATCGGCAGCCCTTCCGGCAGCGGGACCACGGAGCCGGGTGGCACCACCACGAGATCCGCCTGGGATCGGAAGTACGCGCGGCCGAGCACCTGGTCGCCCACCCGGAGCCCGTCCACCTCGGCCCCCACCTCGTCGACGACACCGGCGAACTCGTTGCCGTTCCCGGCGGGGAATCGGACGTCTCCCTCAGCGCCGCTGCGTCGCTTGGCGTCGTACCGGTTCAGCCCGGCCGCCTGCACGCGCACCCGGATCCGATCGGGCGGGGTCGACGGCTCGGCGACGTCGTCGACCCGGAGCACGCCGGGACCGCCGAACGTGTCGAAGCGGACTGCGCGCATGGGGTCAGCCGTGCAGCGCCGGGATGATCAGGTAGACGCCCCAGAGGATCCCGATCCCGGTGAGCGCGAAGAAGACGATCCCGCCGATGGTGGCGCTCGCGGGGCGCGTGGGGTCGCTGACGTCGTCGGTCTCATCGTCCCGGGCCGAGGCGCCGGCACTCACCGCGGTGTCGCGGGGCGGCACGGCGAAGAGCTTGATGCCCGTCGCGAAGAGGGCGACGATGAGACTGGCCGCGACGATCGCCGCGACGAAGACGATCAGCAGCGCACCCCAGTCGATGTTCACGCGCGGCTCCTCGACTTCGACTTCTTGATCTTGACGGCCTGGCCGGCCGCGTTGACCTCCTTCTCGAGGCTCGCGCGATCCACCCGCTCACTGCGGGAGAGCACGAAGATGCCGAGGATGAAGGCGACGCCGAGGACGGCGTCGATGACGATGCCGACGGTGCCGGTGAGGGCGAGCAGGGCGGCCAGGCCGCCGACCAGCGCGGCGGCGGGGAGCGTCAGCAGCCACCCGACCAGGATCCGGCGGGCAGTGCCCCAGCGGACCGACGCCCCGCGGCGGCCGAGGCCGGAGCCGATCACCGATCCGGATGCGACCTGGGTGGTGGAGAGCGCGAAGCCGAGGTGGCTGGAGGCGAGGATCGTGGCGGCGGTGCTCGTCTCCGCAGCGAAGCCCTGAGCCGGCTTCACCGCCGTGAGGCCGTGCCCCATCGTCTTGATGATCCGCCAGCCGCCCGAGTAGGTGCCGATCGCGATCGCGAACGCACACGAGACGACGACCCAGAACTCGGGGCCGGAGCCGGACTCCTGCAGGCCCGCCGCGATGAGGGTCAGCGTGATCACGCCCATCGTCTTCTGCGCGTCGTTGGTGCCGTGCGCGAGGGCCACCAGGGAGGAGGAGAAGATCTGGCCGATGCGGAACACGCCGCGGCCGTCCGGGAGGCCGTCGTGCCGGCGTGTGATGGCGTAGGCGATGCGGGTGGCGGTGAATGCGGTGAGGCCGGCGATCGCGGGCGCGAACAGGGCGGGCAGGATCACCTTGCTCATCACCACGCCGAAGTCGATCGCGCCGATGCCGACGCCGACCAGAGCGGAGCCGATCAGACCGCCGAACAGCGCATGGCTGGAGGACGACGGAAGGCCGAAGTACCAGGTGGTGAGGTTCCAGACGATCGCACCGATGAGACCCGCGAAGACCAGTTCCGGGGTGATCCGGACCCCGCCCTCGCCCTCCCGGATGATGCCGCCCGAGATGGTCTTCGCCACCTCGGTGGAGAGGAACGCGCCGACCAGGTTGAGCACGGCGGCGAGCGCCACGGCGGTGCGCGGCTTGAGGGCCCCTGTCGCGATCGGCGTCGCCATGGCGTTGGCCGTGTCGTGGAACCCGTTGGTGAAATCGAAGAACAGGGCCAGCGCGATCACGAGGACCACGATGAGGGTCAGATCCACGGACGGTCTCCGGTCCGTGCGCCGGTACCGAGCACGAGCAGACTCTACCGGCGCCCCGTCCCCGTGTCGCTTACGGGGGTGTGCCGTGCCGCCTCGGCGCGTAGCGTCGGGCCATGGACAGACAGAATCCGGAACCCGCGGACGATGAGGCCACGGGCCCGTCGATCGAGCAGGCGGAGGCCGAGCAGGCCGACGCACGCGACGACTCGGCCTACAACGATCCGCTGGGCGGCCTGCCGATCGCCTGACGCTCCAGGCCATGCTCAGGCGGCGCCCAGCAACCCCCGCGGCAGCGCGGCTAGCGTGTCCTGCCGGGAGGTGGGGCGTGGACGTCGGTTCGCTCACCCTGCGCTACGTGCCGTTCCTCGCCATGATGGGCGTCGCCCTGCTCGTGGTGCTCGACGCGCGGGTCCGCCTGAAGCGGCCGGGCGGCGCTCGATGGGCGTCGGCGCTGCAGCTGCTGCTGTCCCTCGTGATGCTGGTGACGGCGATGGTCGCCATCATCGTCTCGCCCGATGTCGGGCTCCTCGACGCTGCCGCCGACCGGCCCACCCTGGAGACGACGGTGCTGGCGTTCGCCGTCGTGGCCGTGATCGCGCTCAGCACCCTGCTCGCCGGCCTGGCGTGGCCGGCGCGGCCGCACCCGCGTCGCGGCCTCACCGTCGTCGCCCTCGTCGCCGACGCCGCCGCCATAGTCCTCTCCGGCGGCACTGCGATGGCGGCGCTCGCCATGCTCGGCTAGGGCCGCCCGCCCGCCCGGCTCCTCCGCACCTCCCGTGCCGCTGACCATAGGCCGCCGGGGGCGCAACCCCGGAGACGACCGCGATGCCCCGTCCTAGGCTCGGAACATGGACACGCAGAATCGCACGCCCGGCGGCGACGACCGGGACCTCCAGGACCAGATCACCCAGGACACCGTCAACGACGAGCTCGAGGGCAGCGACCTGCTCCCCCTGCCTGATGCGACCCCGGTCGACGGCGACGGCACGAACCCCGGCGGCGCCTGATCCATGGCAGACGCAGTCCTCGACGGGCGCCTCTCCGAATGGATCGCCGGTCAGCGCTGGTACGCCGGAAAGGGCACGACCCCTCGGCTGGCCGAGGCGGGCCGCTGGGGCGTCGCCGACGGGGACGTCGAGGTGACCGTGCTGCTCGTCTCGGACGCGTCGGGCGCGCTCTACCAGGTGCCTCTCGTCCGACGGGGCACCCCGGCGGAGAAGCGCGCGCCGATCCTCGAGGACGCGGACGGTCTGCTCTACGACGGCGTCACCGACCCGGCGTTCGTGGACGCCCTGCTGACGCTGGTGAGCTCCGGCGGACGCCTCGACGGCTGGGGCGCGAGCGCGATCGGTGAGCCGGTTCCCGGCACCGCCCCGCTCACCGCACGGTCGGCCAAGGTGCTGAGCGGCGAGCAGTCGAACACCTCGATCATCGCGGACACCGACGCCGGCCCCGTGATCGTGAAGGTGTTCCGGACCCTGCATCCGGGCGACAACCCGGACGTCGTGCTGCAGAGCGCCATCGCCCAGGGCGGATCCAGCCGGGTTCCCCGCTCGATCGGCGCGGTCCGCGGCGAATGGGGCGACGGCAGCGCCGGGCATCTCGCCTTCGCGCAGGAGTTCCTGCCCGGCACGGAGGACGCCTGGCGGGTGGCGACCGCGGCGGTCGACGCCGGCGAGGACTTCGCCGATCGGGCCCGCGCGCTGGGCGACGCGACGGCGGAGGTGCACGGGATCCTGGCCGGGTCGATGGAGACCGCCGCCGCCGATGAGTCGCGCAAGGCCCGGCTGCTCGACAGCTTCCGCGCCCGGCTCGCCGCAGCAGCGCAGGTGGTGGCGGGGCTCGACGTCGCCGGAGTCGAGGCGGTGTACCGGGCCGCGGCCGCCGAGCGGTGGCCGACGCTCCAGCGCGTGCACGGCGACTACCACCTCGGCCAGGTGCTGCTGGTCCCCGACCGGGGCTGGGTGCTCCTCGACTTCGAGGGCGAGCCACTGCGACCGATGGACGAGCGGAACGAACCCGACCTCGCCCTCCGCGACGTGGCGGGGATGCTCCGCTCCTTCGACTACGCCGCAGGCGCATCCCGCCAGGCCCGCCCGGGAGACCCCATCCACGCCGCGGCGACCCGGAACTGGGCGGACGGCGCCCGCGACGCGTTCCTCGACGGCTACGAGGCGCGAGCCGGTCGGATCGGCTCCCGCCGCCTCCTCGCCGCGCTCGAGCTCGACAAGGCGCTCTACGAAGCGGTCTACGAGGCCCGCAATCGCCCCGACTGGCTGCCCATACCGACGGAGGCAATCCGTCGGCTGGTTAGCCTGAGCGTGTGAAGCCCCCCGTCGCCAAGCGCGTCCCCCTCCCCCGCACGCATCACGGCGACACCGTCGTCGACGACTACGAATGGCTGCGGGACAAGTCCGACCCGGAGGTGATCGCGCACCTGGAGGCCGAGAACGCCTACACCGAGGAGCAGCTAGCGGGGCTCGGCGACCTGCGCGAGCGGATCTTCGAGGAGATCAAGAGCCGGGTGCAGCAGACCGACCTGTCCGTGCCCACACGCGAAGGCGCCTGGTGGTACTACAGCCGCACGCAGGAGGGGAAGCAGTACGGGTTCGCCTGCCGTGCCCCCGTCGCCGATCCGGCCGACTGGACTCCGCCCGTCATCGAGGCCGGCACCACGGTCCCCGGCGAGCAGGTGCTGCTCGACTCCAACGCCGAGGCCGAGGGGCACGAGTTCTTTTCGCTGGGCAGCTTCGACGTCTCCGCCGATGGGACCCTCCTCGTCTACGCGGTCGACGTGGTCGGCGACGAGCGGTACACGCTGCGGGTGCGCGACCTCACGACGGGCGAGGACCTGCCCGACGTCGTGGAGGGCACCGCACCCGGCGCAGTCCTGGCGCCGGACGGCCGCACCGTCTACTACACGACTGTCGACGAGGCGTGGCGACCGGACACCGTCTGGCGGCACTCGATCGGCGGCACCGGGGAGGACGAGGTGGTGTTCCGCGAGCCGGACGAGCGCTTCTGGCTCGGCATCGGGCTCACCCGGTCGCGGCGGTTCCTCCTGCTCGAGCTCGAGTCCAAGGTGACGAGCGAGATCCACCTCCTCGACACGGGAGCCCCGGAGGCCGGGTTCCGCGTCGTCTGGCCGCGCCGCCCCGGAGTGGAGTACTCCGTCTCGCACGCGGTGCTGGACGGCGAGGACCGGCTCCTGGTCCTGCACAACGACGGCGCACAGAACTTCGAGCTGGTCTCCGTCGGCCTCGACGACCCGACAGGCGATCGGGAGGTGCTGCTCGCGCACGACCCCGACGTGCGACTGGAGCACGTAAGCTCCTTCGCCCGCCACGTCGCGGTGTCGTTCCGCCGCGCCGGCCTCGCCCGCATCGGCCTGCTCGACGTCGGCGGCCTCACCGCGCCGGACGGCATCGCCGAGGGACCGCTGCGCGAGATCGACTTCGACGAACCGCTGTTCACCGCGGGCCTCGGCTCGAACCCCGAGTGGGAGCAGCCGACGCTGCGGATCGGCTTCGGCTCGTTCGTGACGCCGTCCACCGTGTACGACGTGGAGGTGGCGACCGGGGAGCTCAGGTTCCGGAAGCGGCAGCCGGTCCTCGGCGGCTACGACCCCACGGACTACGAGCAGCGGCGGGTCTGGGCGACCGCCTCCGACGGTGCCCGCATCCCCGTCTCCCTGGTGGCCCGGCGCGAGGTCTTCGACCGCCCCTCGACCGCAGGCCCGACCCCCGTCCTCCTGTACGGGTACGGCGCCTACGAGGCGAGCATGGACCCGTCCTTCTCGCCGTCCCGTCTGTCGCTGCTCGACCGCGGCGTGATGTTCGCGCTCGCCCACATCCGCGGCGGCGGCGAGCTCGGCCGCGGCTGGTACGAGCAGGGCCGGCTGCTCGCGAAGCGCACCACCTTCACCGATTTCCTGGCGGTGGCTGACACCCTCGTCGAGAAGGGCTACGCCACCCCCGAGCGTCTCGTCGCGGAGGGCGGCAGCGCGGGCGGCCTGCTGATGGGCGCTGTCGCGAACCTCGGACCCGAGCGGTTCGCGGGCATCGCGGCGAGCGTGCCCTTCGTCGACCCGCTCACCTCCATCCTCGACCCGAGTCTCCCGCTCACCGTGATCGAGTGGGACGAGTGGGGCAACCCGCTCGAGAGCGCGGAGGTGTACGAGTACATGAAGTCGTACGCGCCGTACGAGAACGTCGCCGACCTGCCGTATCCACGCATCCTCGCCACGACGAGCCTCAACGACACCCGGGTGCTCTACGTGGAGCCGGCGAAGTGGGTGGCGAAGCTCCGGGAGGTGGGCGCCCCGGTGCTGCTGAAGACGGAGATGAGCGCCGGGCACGGCGGCGTCAGCGGCCGCTACTCGGCGTGGCAGGAGCGGGCCTACGAGCTCGCCTGGATCCTCGACGTGCTCGGCATCGACTCGTAGTCTCTCGCTCGCCGCGGGTGGAACGCCCTCGGCGCAGGTGGTGGACCACCTGCGCCGAGGGCGTTTCTACTGCGCCGACCGAGCCGGGTCAGCGGGAGCGGGTGCCGTCGATCGCCTGATCGAGGAGCGCCATCAGCGCCTGCAGCTGGATGCTCGACTCGGCGGTGACCTCCGAGTCGTCGCCGTCGAGGGCACGGGCGGCGAGGCCCGCCTTGCTGTCGATCAGCTCGGCGATCTTCGAGTCGATGGTGTGCGCCGCGATGATGCGCCACGCGGTGACGGGCACCTCCTGGCCGATGCGGTGCACCCGGTCGATCGCCTGCTGCTGCTCGGCCGCCGTCCAGGAGAGTTCGGCGAGGACCACGTCGGAAGCCGCCTGCAGGTTCAGGCCGACGCCCGCCGCGGTGAGCGAGCACACCGCCGCCTGCACCGACGGGTCGTTCTGGAAGGCGTCGATCTCGCGCTGGCGGGCGGCAGCGGTCTGGTCGCCGCGGATCGAGACGGTGCGGATGTCCCGCTTCGCGAGGACCTGCTCCGCCTGATCCATGACGTCGATGTGCTTGGCGAAGAACACCACCTTGCCGACGGAGCGGGCGAGCTGCGCGGCGTAGTCCGCCGCCAGCACGGCCTTCGCCTGGCCGATCTTCCGCACCATGGTGAAGACGTTCTCGCCGGTCTTGGCGGCCTTCGACTCGTCGAGCTCCGCCTGCGCCACGAGCCGCACGACGTCGCCCCGCTCGTCCTTCGACACCGACCGCATGTCGGTGCCGCGGTTGCCGAGGACAGCCTTGTAGCGGGTGAGGAGGCGGGCGCCGAGCTCGCGCTCCGCCTGCCGGATGGAGCGGCCCAGGTCGTCGTCGAGCTCGACGGGCAGGTCCACGACGCGCTTCGCCGGCAGGTCGGCGGCGACGTCGATCTTGCGGCGCCGGACGATGCCCATGTCGACGACGGCCTTGCGCGCCTCCGGGAAGAACCCGAAGTCGGCGGGCGTCAGGCCGGTCTCCTCGAGCCGGGACAGCAGCGCGGGGCGCGGCCCCTTCTCGTCGATCCAGCCGAGGAACTGCCAGATCGCCCGGAAGTCCTCGACGCTGTTGATCAGCGGCGTTCCGGTGAGCGCGATCATCAGCGGGTCCCGGTTGCGCTCGCGCAGGCTCTTCGCGAGGGAGAGCACGTTGCGGGACCGCAGCGAGGTGAGGTTCTTGATGAAGTGCGCCTCGTCGACGACCATGCCCTTGAAGCCGAGCGTGCGCAGCCAGCCCATGTGCCGGTCGAGGATCTCGTAGTTCACGACGACCACGTCGGCGAAGGCGTCGAGATCCTCGCCGTCGCCCTGGATGACCGTGGCGCGGCGGTGCGGCGTCCACAGCTCCACCTCCCGCGCCCAGTTCATCTTGACGACGTTGGGGACGACGGCCAGCAGCGGGTAGGCGTCCGCGACGGACGCCGCGATGATGCTCTGCGCGGTCTTGCCGAGGCCGGGCTCGTCGGCCAGGAGGAATGTGCGGTGCCCCCGGCGGACCGACTCCACCAGCTCCGACTGGTGGTGCATGAGCGGCAGTCCGGACGGGGCGACCCTGTCACGGTCGACGGGCTGCGGCAGCTCCATGCTGGCGGCGTTGCCGCCGGAGCCGTACTCGAAGCTCTTGAAGAGAGGGCCGATCAACTCCCAGTTCGCGAGGCGCCGGGCCGAGACGGGCGGCGTGTAGGCGGCCGCCGAGAAGTCGGGCGCGAGGAAAGGGTTGGCGAGCAGCCGCGCGCGCACCGAGAGCGGCATCACCTGCTTCTCGCCGGCTTCACCCGCCTGCGCGGGGGGCGGAGGCGGCTCCTCCTCCTCGGCCTCGAGGCCCGCGTCCTCCAGCATCCGCCGGCGGAGCGAGCGGGCGGCGTCACTGCCGGGCTTGTCCGTCTCGAGCAGGGCGATCAGCGAGGTGTCGCGAGCGGCGGTCTTGGCGAGGATCGTCGCGACGCCGTCGAGTCGCTTCAGGGTCTCGGCACGGTCCGGCTCAGTCAGCTCCGGGTCGGCCTTCGCGCGCTGACGCTCCTCGCGCACGAGCAGTGCGATCACCTGGAACTTGGTGCGGTTCGCCGGGCTGACGGGGCCGCGCTGGGCGGCGCCCTCCACCTCGCGGACGGCGCGGGCGAGCACCGGGATCAGTCCTTCGTTGTCGGCGAAGCGCCCGCGGGTGCGAGCGGCCTGCGCCTGGCTCGATCGAGCCATCGTCCTCCTCGATATGTCCCCGGAGAGCCGGGTCGGCGGTGTCAGGCCGCCGGAGTCTCCCGCCGGGGAACCGAGCAACCCGGAGTCGGGGTCGGTCCGCTGCAGAACGTGCGGGATTGCGCACCATTGTAGCGCGCGGTGGCGCCCTCTCGGCGCCGTGTCGCGGCCGACGCGCTGGCGCTTCCAGCGCCCGTGGTGCTTTCCCCGCGGCGAACGACGGAGGCGCGTCCGGCTCCTGCTATCCGTCGACGCGGGCGAGGTCGCCCGTCGCGGGTCCTTCGAGCCGCGTGCCGTCGGCCGCGAACCGGGATCCGTGCAACGGACAGTCCCAGCTGCGCTCGAGGTCGTTCCAGTTCACGATGCCGCCGAGGTGGGGGCACACCGCGCTCACCCGCTCGATGCTGCCGCCGATGCGGCACGCGGCGACGGGCCGGCCGCCCTCCCTGCCGACCACGCCCTGCCCCTCGGCGGGCTCCTGCAGCGCGGTGAGCTCGCCCCGCGCCCATCCCGTGGCGATCCGGGCGCCGACGCTCGCGTTCGCCGCGGCTCCCGCCAGCATGCTCTGCGGCCGGGTGACCCGCCGGCCGAGCACCTTCGCCCACGGCACGTTGCCGCCGAGCATCTCGGCGGACAGTCGGACTCCCGCCGCGACGCCGTTCGTCATGCCCCACTTGCCGAAGCCCGTGGCGAGGAACACCTTGCCGGCCCCGCGCGGCAGCCAGCCCACGAACGGGATCGCGTTGGCCGACTTGTAGTCCTGCGCGCTCCACGCGTGCGTCCGCTCGGCGCCGGGGAAGTAGGCGCCGGTCCACATCTCGAGATCGGCGACCAGGTCGGCCGGCGACGGATGCCGTCCCGTGACGTGCCCGTTGCCGCCGACGACCAGGACGTCGCCCTCCCCGTCCTCGCCGGGCGTGCTGCGCAGCGTCCGGGTGGGCGAGTCGACGGAGATGTACATGCCGAAGTCGGGGTCGAGCGCGCCGGGCGGGGTGCGGAACGCCAGCGCGTAGGAGCGCGACGGCACGAGCTTCGCGAAGTAGAGGCCGCGGTCGAGGATGGGCATCCCGGTCGCCAGCACCACGCGGTCGGCGTCCACCTCGCCCGCGCTCGTGACGACGCGGCAGGGTCCCGACCGGCCGTTCGCGAGGGTGCGCACCCGGGTGACACGGACACCTTCGGCGAGCGTCCCGCCGCGCGCCCGGAAGTCGCCGGCGAGCGCGCGCACGACGTCCATCGGATCGAACTGGGCCTGGTCGCGGAGCCGCACCGCGCCGAAGGTGGGGAAGGGCAGGTCGAGGTCGCGCACCTTCTCCACCGGGAGCCCGAGCCGGAGACCGGCGAACACCTCCTCGTCGACCAGGGCGGCCCCGTCGGGAGTCCCGGCGTAGCTGAAGGCATCCCGTCGCTGGTACGGCACGCCGTGGTCGTCGAGGTAGCGCACCAGCCACTCGAACCCCTCGCGGTTCGCCTCCACGTATGCCCGCGCGTTCTTCGGCGCGGTGTGGCGGAGCAGCTCGCGCAACCTGGCGCCCTGCAGCAGGGTGAGCTTGGCCGTGCTCTTGCCGGTGGTGAGGCCGCCCGCCTGCAGCTGGTCGACGACCGCCACCCGCTTTCCGGCACGGGTCAGCAGCAGAGCCGTGACCAGACCCGTGAGACCGGCGCCGACGACCAGGACCTCGTAGGAGGCACCCGGACCGAAGTCGGACGCCGGGTAGGTCGTCCCCTCCTCGCGGTGCGGACGGTCGAGCCAGAGGGAGGTCATCCGGGAACCGTATCCACGCGGGCCGACCGTTGACCGTGAAGCAGCAGGGCGACCGGCGCGTGCGCCTCCCGCCCGGGGGGCGGGGAAGGGCCCCGGGGCCCGCCGCTATGGTGTCCTCACCATGGCAACCATCTACGAGGTCGCGGCGCGGGCGGGGGTCTCCCCGGCCACTGTCTCCCGCGTCCTCAACGGCACGAGGGTGGCTCCGGAACTCGCCGAGAAGGTGCGCGAGGCGGCCCGCGAACTCGACTTCACGCCCAGCCGGATCGCCCGCTCCCTGCGCCGCCGGCACTCCGAGCTGATCGCCCTCGTCATCCCCGACATCGAGAACCCGTACTTCACGGCACTGGCGCGGGGAGTCGAGGATTCGGCGCGCGCGGCAGGCTTCTCGGTGGTGCTCTGCAACTCCGACGAGGACAGGGAGCGCGAGGCGGAGTACCTGAGGATCGCGTCGGCGGAACACATGGCGGGCGTCGTGCTCGCGCCCGCCGGGGACGCTACCGACATCGGCCCCCTCGGCGGCCGCCCCGTCGTCGCCGTCGACAGGAGCCCGCACGGCCCGGCGATCGACACCGTCACAGCGGACAACCGCGCCGCCGGGCGAACGGCGACGGAGGCGCTCCTCGCGCGCGGCCTCGTCCGGATCGCCTGCATCACGGGACCGGCGGGCGTCGACACCGCCGACGAGCGCGCGCAGGGCTGGCGGGACGCGGTGCGCGCCGCCACCGGCGCCGACCCGGACCCCGCCCTCCTCCGCCACGCCGACTTCCGGATTCCGGGCGGAAGGGACGCCTTCGCGTCGCTCGCCGCCGAGGCACCGACCGGCATCGTCGTGGGCAACAACCTGATGGGCGCGGGCGTGCTGGCCGCGCTCTCCGAGGGCGGCGCCCTCCTCCCGGCGCAGATCGCCGTCATCGGCGATCTGCCACTGGCCTCCCTGCTGCCGGGCGGCGTCGTGATCGTGCCGCTCCCCGCCCGGGAACTGGGCGCGCGAGCCGCGGAACTGCTGGTGGCCCGCATCCGAGGGGACGAGTCGCCGGCCCGCACCGTGGTCCTGGAGAGCGTCGGCGCCCCCGCTGCGGCTTGCCCCTGAAATCGGTTTCTGAGACGCTGGGGGCTCCCCAGATCGAGGAGGATCGACAAGCACGATGGCCACTCCCTACACGCTGCCCCGGGTCGCCGAGCGCCCCGCCGCCGAACCGCAGACCGCCTACCTGATCGCCAGCGGAGATCTCCGCGAGAGCGCCAACACGGCCGGCTGGCCCACCCAGAAGGCCATGGAGGACGCGATCGGCGCGGCTTTCGGCGAACTGGGCTGGACGGTCCGCCGTGCCAACGACGTGGACCCGGAGACCGGTCACGGCTTCATCTCCAGTCAGCGCATGGGTCTCGAGGTCTTCAGGTCCATTCCGGACGACGCGCCGCTGATCGTCGCCGAGTCGGTGTGGCAGTACAGCCACCACGTGCTCGCCGGCCTCCGCACGCACCGCGGCCCGATCCTCACCGTGGCGAACTTCGCCGGGGAATGGCCGGGGCTCGTGGGCCTGCTCAACCTCAACGCGGGGCTCACCAAGATGGGCGTCGAGTACTCGACGATCTGGAGCGTCGACTTCACCGACGAGTGGTTCCGGGCAGGCCTCCGCAGCTGGGTGGAGAGCGGCCGGATCGAGCACGACGCGTCCCACGTCCGCGACCTGCCGGCACTGCCGGACAGCCCGGAGAAGGAGCTCGGCGAGGCGCTGGCCGACCAGCTGAAGCGCGACAAGGCCATCATCGGCGTGTTCGACGAGGGCTGCATGGGAATGTACAACGCCATCTTCGACGACGAGCTGCTCAACCCGACGGGCATCTACAAGGAGCGGCTGTCCCAGAGCGCCCTGTGGGCCGAGATGCAGAAGGTCCCGGACGCGGAGGCCGACGCCGTCGGCGAGTGGCTGCTCGCGAAGGGGATGAAGTTCGAGCTCGGCACGGACGAGGCCACCGAGCTCACCGAGGCGCAGCTGCGCTGGCAGTACAAGATGTACATCGCCGCCCTCCGGATCGGCGACGACTTCGGCGTCGATGCGATCGGCATCCAGTACCAGCAGGGCTTCAAGGATCTGTCGCCGGCCAGCGACCTCGTCGAGGGCATCCTCAACAACGTCGACCGGCCCCCGGTGACCAGCCGCGACGGCTCCCGCGTGCTCTGGGAGGGCCAGGCACTCCCCCACTTCAACGAGGTCGACGAGGGGGTAGCCGTCGACGCCCTCGTGACCAACCGGGTGTGGACCGCGATGGGCCTCGACCCCGCCAACACGCTGCACGACATCCGCTGGGGCGAGGACTACGAGGGCCGGTTCGTCTGGGTCTTCGAGATCTCCGGCTCGGTGCCGCCGTCGCACTTCGCGGACGGCTACGCCGGGGCCACCGGCAAGCGGCAGGGCCCCGTCTTCTTCCCCGCGGGCGGCGCCACCATCTCCGGCGTCGCGAAGCCCGGTGAGATCGTCTGGTCGCGCGTCTACATCATGGACGGCGCCCTGCACGTCGACATCGGCCGCGGCACCGCCATCGAGCTGCCCGAGGAGGAGACGCAGCGCCGGCTGAACGCGACCAACCCCGAGTGGCCCATCCAGCACGCCGTGCTGCACGGTGTGGACCGCGACCAGCTGATGGCCCGGCACAAGGCCAACCACGTGCAGGTCGTCTACGCGCCGGACGCCGAGACCGCCGACAAGGCCCTCGTCGCGAAGGCCGCGCTGTTCGCCCGCCTGGGCGTGCAGGTGCACCTCGCCGGAGACGTCAACGTCTGACCCCGCTAACGGCAGCGCTCCGGACAAACGGCACCGTTCCGCGGTTGCCATCCGTCCGGAGCGTTGCCGTTTGTGGCCCGGGAGGGGCGGGAGCCGGGGCGCCGGTAGGCTCGACGGGTGCCGAACCTGCTCCCCTCAGCCGAGGTCGCCGAGGCGCTGGAGGCGGGCCGTCCCGTCGTCGCGCTCGAGTCGACGATCATCTCCCACGGGCTCCCCCGACCCCGGAATCTGGCGGCCGCTCAGGAGTTCGAGGAGATCCTCCGTGAGCGCGGCGTCACTCCCGCCACCATCGCGGTCCTCGACGGAGTGCCTCGCATCGGCCTCGATGCGGACGGCGTGCGCCGGATCGCGGAGGAGGACCTGAGCAAGGCGAGCGTGCGGGACCTGGCCGTCCTGGCGGCCCGGCGGGCGAGCGGTGCGACCACCGTCGCCGCGACCGCGCATCTAGCCGCACGCGCCGGCATCCGCGTCTTCGCGACGGGCGGCCTCGGCGGCGTGCATCGCGGCGCCGCCGAGACCTTCGACGAGTCGGCGGACCTCGGCACGCTCGCCGCCTCCCCCGTCGCAGTCGTCTCCGCCGGCGTGAAGAGCGTCCTCGACGTGCCCGCGACGCTCGAACGGCTGGAGACCCTCAGCGTCCCGGTGGTCGGCTACGGAACGGATGTGTTCCCGCGCTTCTGGCTCGCCTCTTCCGACCTGCACCTCGACTGGCGGGTCGACACCGCCGAGGAGGTCGCCGCGATCCTCCGCGCGCAGGACGAGGCGGGCGCGGGCCGCACCGACCGGGCCGGCCTCGTCGTGGCGAACCCCATCCCCCTCGAGAAGCAGTGGGATCCGGCGGAGCACGATCGGGTGCTCGAGCAGGCCTTCGCGGCGGCGACCCAGGCGGGCGTCCGCGGCAAAGCCGTCACGCCGTTCCTGCTCGGCTTCATCGTCGAGGCGTCGGGCGGGGTCTCGCTCGAGGTGAACCTGGAGCTCGCCCGCAACAACGTGCGCGTGGCCGCCGACATCGCCACGGCATACGCCGCCTGAGCCGATGCCCCGCATCCTGGTCGTCGGCGACGTCATCGACGACGTACTCGTCGCGCCCACCGGCCCGCTAGCCCGGGACTCCGACACCCCGTCGCGCATCGAGCTGCGTGCGGGCGGCTCCGCGGCGAACGTCGCGGCGTGGCTCGGTGCCTCCGGAATCGACGTCGACTTCGTCGGCACTGTCGGCGCCGCCGACGTCGACAGGCATTCGGCGCTCCTCGCCTCCGCGGGGGTGCGGCCGCACCTGCGCGCCTCCGGCCTGCCCACCGGGACGATAGTGCTGCTGCTCGACGGCGACGCCCGGACGATGCTGACCTCGCGCGGCGCGAACGACGAGACGCTCCCGGACGTCCTCGATCCGGCGCTGCTCGCCGCGGCGGACCACCTGCACCTCACGGGCTACTCGCTCTTCTCCGCCGGTGGGGACGCGTGGGCCGGGGTGATCCGGGCGGCGCAGGAGTCCGGTGCGACGGTGTCGGTCGATCCGTCGTCGCGCGTGCCGCTCGCCGAGTTCGGTCCCGACAGGTTCCTCGAGGTCACGGCGGGCGCCGACGTGGTGTTCCCCAACCTGGACGAGGGTCGCCTGCTCGCGGGCGTGGACGACCCGAACCGGGTGGCGGAGCTGCTGCTCTCGCGGTATCCCGTGGTCGCGCTGACCCGGGGTCCGCAGGGCGCGCTCGTCCGCTCCCGGACCGGCGAGGACGGCGACGTCCCGGCCGCCCGCCCTCTCGGCGGGGCAGCCGACCCGACAGGAGCAGGCGACGCCTTCGCCGCCGGGTTCCTGACCGCGTGGACGGACGGCGCGTCGATCCTCGAGTCCGCGCTGGTGGCCGTGGAGACGGCCGCGCTGGCCGTCGGCGCACTCGGCGCGCGGCCCGCGCGGAGGTCTCCCGAGGCGCCCTCTCCCGGCGCCCCCGTTCTCTGAGCGATGCCTGCGAAGCCCCCGAGATCTGCGCTGGGCAGCGCCGCCGCGGCCTGTCGCGTCCGTCTTCCCCCGCCGCCACGACTCCGGCACGCGGAGTAGCAAAGAACCCCTGATCAGGGCGCCCCTGCTCCCCCCGTCCGGGTAGCGCCCCTTCTGGGACGGGCGCCGCCGCGGCGCGAGGAGTTCACTTTCGGTTCAACGGCACACCGACAGCGGGCAACTCGGACGGCAGCGGAATCGCGTTGACTGTACGAGGAACCTCCCGAGGATGCCCGGACAGGAAAGGGGCCAAGGATGGCTCGGAACGGCTCGGACGGCAGCAGTACCGCGGCGCGCCAGCGCCGCCTGCAGAACCGGGAGACGGTGACCGATCTCCGCATCGCGGAGCACGCGCGACCCGACCACTTCCTGCTCCACCTGAGCGACACCCACTTCGTGGGCGGCGCCGACGCGCTCTACGGCACTGTCGACAGCGAAGGCATGCTGCGCAGGCTCGCCGCCGAGTTCGAGGCCTCCGGCCGCCGCCCGGAAGCCATCATCTTCACCGGCGACCTCGCCGATCGCGGCGAGCAGGAGGCGTACGCCAAGCTGCGCGGCATCGTCGAGCCGTTCGCCGACCGCCTCGGCGCCGAGGTCATCTGGTGCATGGGCAACCACGACGACCGTGCGACCTTCCGCCGGATGCTGCTCGGCGAGGCGGGCGCGACGACCCCCATCGACCGGGTCTACAACGTGAACGGCCTGCGGGTCATCTCCCTCGACTCCACGGTGCCCGGACACCACCACGGCGAGGTGGCGCGCGACCAGCTGGACTGGCTCGCCGACGTGCTCGCCACTCCTGCCCCGCACGGAACGATCCTCGCCATGCACCACCCGCCCGTGCCCACGGTCCAGGACCTCGCGGTGCTCGTCGAGCTCCGCGACCAGTCGCGACTCGCCTCCGTGCTCCGCGGCACCGACGTGCGCTCGATCCTCGCCGGCCACCTGCACTACTCCACGTCCGCCACCTTCGCCGGGATCCCCGTCTCCGTCGCGAGCGCCACCTGCTACTCGCAGGACCTCACCGCCCGGGTCGGCGGGGAGCGCGCACAGAACGGAGCGCAGGCGTTCAACATGGTGCACGTCTACGGCGACACCGTGATGCACTCGGTCGTCCCGATCGGCGGCTACGCCGAGGTCAGCTACGTCTCCCCCGAGGAGACCTCGCGCCGCCTGGCGGACGCGGGAGTCCTCATCCCGCCGGCGCGGAACCCTCGGGTCGTGTCGACGGACACCCGCCCCATCGCCTTCTCCCGCTGACGCCCAGCCCCCTCGCCGACGCTGAGTCGACAGTTCCGGCTGTCATCTCGGTGATATGGCAGCCGGAACTGCCAACTCGGCGGGGCCGCGGCCCGTTCGGGCACGGTCAGCCGGCGCTGAGCTCCTCGGTCGGCGTCTCCGCGCTCTCGTCGAGGGTGACCGCCGTGCGCTCCCACGGGGCGGGGATCGCGTAATAGCGCTCGAGGAACGCCCGCATGACGCGGGCCCGCTCCTCGGCGGGCACCTCGGGGAAGCTGCCGTCGTTCAGGCAGAAGAAGTCGTAGGACCGCTTCTTGAGCAGCCGCTTGAGCATGCCGAGGCCCGCGTGCGTCGTCGTGTCGACGTAGAGGACCTTCGCGCCCACCTTCTGCACCGCGCGGCCGGTGAACAGCGCGTAGTAGTGGTACAGCGAGTTGGTCACCGAGATGTCGGTCGCCGCGCGGAAGCGGGAGGCGGCGGTGCGGGCGAAGTCCTCCGGGAACTCCCGCTCCAGCTCCTCCGCGATGCTCCTCTTGAACGGCGCCGCCGTGTGCTCGAGGTGCCGCGTGGTCACCCGGCCGAAGCGGTCGTGCAGCAGTCGGCGGTTGACGCGCGCCGCGTTCTCGTGCCCGCTGCGCCGGGAGTCGTTCTCGCCGAGCCCGATGCGGGTCGTCGCCTCGATGAACTTCGTGAGACCGCCGGGCGAGAAGAACATCTCCGGTCCCACGGAGCGGCCGAAGAACATGTCGTCGTTCGAGTACAGGTAGTACTCGCTGAGCCCGGGGATGCGGTGCAGCTGGCTCTCGACGGCGAGCGAGCTGTGCGTGGGCAGCACGGACGTGTCGGCGAAGAACTCCTCGGAGCGCACGATCCGGACGCGCGGGTGCTCTGCCAGCCAATCCGGGGCGGGCGAGTCGGTGGCGATGTAGATGTTCCGGATCCAGGGCGCGTGCAGGTACACGCTGCGCAGGGCGTAGCGGAGCTCGTCGACCTGGCGGAAGCGCGCCTCGGAGTCGTCGCCCTCCCCCACCACGTAGCTCTCCATCCGCTTGGCGCGGGCGCGGAGGAACTCGGTGTCGCTGCCGTCCACCCAGCTGAAGATGATGTCGATCTCGAAGTCGACGTCGCTCGCGAGCTGATCGAACATGTGCTGGATCGTCGGCCAGGTGGCGCCGTAGCGCTCCACCGTCGTCTCGACGTACTCGCTGGTGGGGAGCCGCCGGCGGGTGACGGCGTTCTCGACGGGGACGAGGATCTCGTCCTCCTTGCGCCGCCAGAACTCGAGCTGGACGGCGAAGGCCGCCCCGTACTGGAGGGAACCGCCGGCGTCGATGCGCGGGCGGTAGATGCGCAGCAGGTCGGCCTTGCCGCGCGCGGAGAGGCGCCCGTCGGCGACCAGCAGGGACGGCCCGCGCCGGGTGAGGTCACGGGGACGGAGGGTGTCGGCGTAGAAGGGCTCCGCCGCTGCGGCCGTCGCGAGTGCGGTCTCGGTGGCGGCGTAGTCGGCGCGGTCCACCGCGAGCACCGGACGCGCGTCGTTGCCGCGGATGAGCAGGTAGCGGATCCCGGCCGCATCCAGGGCGTCGCGGACGAACAGGAGGTCGGCGACCATCGCCTCATGCGGGGTCAGCGACGTGTTGACGAGCGTGAGCCGGCCGCGGCGGTCGACGACGTCCGAACGGGACAGGATGGCCCCGGAGCCTTCGACGAGAGAGAGCGACGGGCGCGGAGTGTTTTCGGGCATGGGGCCTCCGCGTCTAGTTGTGGTCCGGGTGATCACAATAGCGGCACACCGACCGGCCGGCCTCCGGCAGCCTCCGGCGCCGGCGCGCGACGCGCGGCGTCAGACGCCTCCGCCGCCGCCTCCTCCTCCGCCGCCGCCTGAGGACCCCCCGCCGCTCGACCCGCTCGACGAGCTCGAGGAGGAGCTGCCGGAGAAGGAGGACGTCGTGGTGGAGCTGAGCCCGGCGATGCCGGCCGAGAACGCTCCGGCGTGGAAGGCGGTGGAGCCGGTGTACCAGTCGGGTTGCGCGCCGGCCTGCTCGTAGGAGGTGCCGAGCACCTCGGCCCACTCCTTCTCCACGGAGAACAGCACCGCGTGCGGGAGCAGACGCTCGTACACCTCGACGACGGCCACGTCTCCGGCGGTCTCCCGGGAAGCGCCCTGCGGGCTCTGCAGCACCCGGAAGCGCTCCGCCTCGGCGAGCCGCAGGTAGTCCCGGATGCCG
>DATCMN010000434.1:0-2711 GCA_036563405.1 Naasia sp.
GCACGTTCGGGTCGAAGCGCCGCTTGGTGCGGCGGTGCGAGTGCGAGATGTTGTGGCCGAAGCCGGGAACCTTCCCGGTGACCTGGCAGACTGCTGCCACGATTTCCTCCAATACCGCGGAGCCGATCGGCTCCGCCCAAGATCCCTTGTCTGCGCACACGACAACTCGGCGTTCTCCGGGACGGAGCCAGCAGAGGGGATGTCGTGCGCACTGCCGTCGAGTCGGAACCCCGACGGCCAAAGGTCTATCGTACGGACCGCCCGCGCCACTCGCAACCGCGGGGGGACGGACCGTCGTCCGGCTCAGGCCGCCGAGCAGGCCGGGCACAGCCCGAACACGTCGATGACATGCTGCGGTGCGGTGAAGCCGTGACGTGCCGCCGTCGTGGCCGCCCACTGCTCCACGTCGTCCGCCTCGATCTCGACTGTCGTGCCGCAGGAGCGGCAGATGAGGTGGTGGTGGTGCTTCGAGGACACGCACGCACGGTAGAGGCTCTCCCCCTCGACGGACTGCAGCGAGTCCGCGTCGCCCTCCCCTGCCAGGTCGGCGAGCGCCCGGTACACGGTGGCGAGGCCGATCGGCGAGCCGGAGCCGCGAAGGGTGGCGTGCAGGTCCTGAGCGCTCACGAAGCCGCCGGCGTCGCCGAGCGCTTCCCGGACAGCCTGCCGCTGCCACGTGTTGCGCTTCATCGCGACAAGTGTAGGCGCGGGGCTTGAGCGGCTGCCCGGCCCCGGGCGGCGCTCAGCACCCGGCAGACCAGGTAGATCAGGAACGAGATCGTCGTGATGTAGGGGCTGATCGGGATCGACGAGCCGAGCGCGAGCAGGATCCCGCCCACGGTGGAGACCGTGGCGAACAGCACGCTGAGCGCCACCACCGTCGCGGGTGCCGTGGCGACGCGCATCGCCGCAGCCGCCGGGGTCACGAGCAGGGCCAGCACGAGGAGCGCGCCCACGATGTGCAGCGACACCGCGGTCGCCAGGGCGAGCAGCACCATGAACGCGATCGACAGAGCGCCGACCGGCAGGCCGCGGGCCGCGGCGACGTCCTCGTCGAGGCTCGCGAACAGCAGCGGCCGCCAGAGCACCGCGAGACCGGCCAGGACGATCGCGGCGACGACGATCAGCGTCCCGAGCTGCGGGTCGTCGACGGCGACGATCTGGCCGGTCAGCAGACCGAACTTGTTCGAGCTCCGGCCCGGGTGGAGCGTCAGGAAGAGGATGCCGAGGCCGAGGCCGAACGGCATCAGCACACCGATGATCGAATTCCTGTCCCGCGCCCGGGTGCCGAGCAGCCCGATGATCACGGCGGCCAGGAGGGATCCCGCGATGGAGCCGACCACGACGTTGATCCCGAGGAGCAGGGCGGCGGACGCCCCGGCGAAGGAGAGCTCGCTGATGCCGTGCACCGCGAACGGCAGATCCCGCGCCATCACGAAGTAGCCGATGACACCGCCGAGGACGCCCAGCACGGCGCCGGCGATCACGGTGTTGGCGAGGAGCGAGAGGAGCGCCCCGTAGTCGGTGAAGTCGAACAGCGTGCCCCACAGCTCGTCGAGGCTCACGAGGCCTCCTCGTGGTGCTCCTCGGCGCCGCCCGCGACGACGACGACACGGCCGTGCACGTCGAGGACGTCCACGTGCACGCCGTACAGGCGGGTGAGGACCTCCCCGGTGAACACCTCGTCGGGAGTGCCGAGGCGGTGACCCGCCGGGGCGAGGTACAGGACCCTGTCGACCATGCCGAGCAGGGGATTCACGTCGTGGGTGACGAGGAGCACGCCGGCGTCCGCGCCGCGCCGGTAGGCGTCGAGCGCGTCGAGGACCGCCCGCTGATGGGCGAGGTCGAGCGAGAGCAGCGGCTCGTCGGCGAGCAGGAGCGCAGGCCGGCCGACGAGCGCCTGGGCGATGCGCAGACGCTGCTGCTCGCCGCCGGAGAGCAGGCCGACGGGGCGCCCGGCGTAGGACTCCGCACCCACCTGCGCGAGCGCCTCGTCGATCCGGCGCGTGCGAGCGGCGGAGGGGATCGGCAGGCCGTACCTGTCGCCGTCCAGCCCGAATGCGACGAGGTCCCGGGCGCGCAGCGGCGCGCCCCTCTCGAACAGCTTCTGCTGCGGGACGTAGCCGATCCGGTGGCCCGCCTTCGGCGACCCGGCGACCCGCACGGAGCCGTCGGTGAGCGGCAGCTGCCCGAGGACCGCCCGGAGCAGGCTGCTCTTGCCGGCGCCGTTCGGTCCGAGCACCGCCACCAGCTCCCCCGGGACCAGCCGGAGGTCGAGCCCCGACCAGAGCGTCCGGCCGCCGAGGGTGATCCCGGCGCCGGTCAGCTCGAGGGCGGGCACGCGGGAGGGGTCGGCGGCTCCGCCGGAAGAGTCGCCCGTTGCCACTCGCCGAGGATAGCCAGTCGCGGCGGCGGCGGTCATCCGGCGAGCGCCTCCTCGACGGCGTCGATGTTCGCGCTCATCCACGACAGGTAGTCCTCGCCCTCGGGGAGCGTCTCGGCGAAGTCGACGACCGGAATGCCTTCCGCCTCGGCCGCCGAGCGGACAGTCTCGGTCTGCGAGGTGCTCGCCTGGGTGTTGTAGCCGAGCAGGGCCGGCTCCCCGGTGGCGATCAGGTCGAGCACCTCCTGAAGGGTGGCGGGTGGCACGTCGCTGTCCTCCTCGACCGCCTCGGAGAACGCCGGCGGCGTCGCGTCGTCGATGCCGAGCT
>DATCMN010000391.1:0-5784 GCA_036563405.1 Naasia sp.
CGATCACGCGCTGACCGGTCTGCCGCGCCGCGAGTCCCGACCGCTCCGCGACCTCCGCGGCGGCCGACTGCGGCGTCGTCACCACGAGCACCTCCGCGTGCGGCAGCAGCTGACCGACCGAGATGGCGACATCCCCGGTCCCCGGCGGCATGTCGATCAGCAGCACGTCCAGCTCGCCGAAGAACGTGTCGGTGAGGAACTGCGCGACCGTGCGGTGCAGCATCGGCCCCCGCCAGGACACTGCGGAGCCGCGCTGCTCGGGGGTGAGGAACATGCCGATCGAGATGGCCTTCACGCCGTACGCGACAGGCGGCAGCATCATCTGGTCGACGCGGGTGGGGGTCGCGTCGGCGGGGATGCCGAGCAGGCCGGGGATGGAGAAGCCGTGCACGTCCGCGTCGACGACGCCGACGGCGAGGCCACGCGAAGCGAGCGCCACCGCGAGGTTCGCTGTCACCGTGCTCTTCCCGACGCCGCCCTTGCCGCTCGTGACCGCGAGGATGCGGGTGAGCGAGTCCCGGCCGAACTGCGAGCCGCGGGCGCGGGAGCCGCGCAGCTTCAGAGTGAGGGCGTGCCGCTGCTCCGGCGTCATCACGCTGGTCGCGACCTGCACGGACGAGACGCCGGGCGTCCCGAGGGCCGCGTTCGCCACATCACGTTGGATCCGGTCGGCGGCGGGGCAGCCGACGATGGTCAGGCGCAGGTCGACGACGGCGTGGCCGTTCCCGTCGACCTCGACGCCCCCGATCATGTCCAGGTCGGGGATCGGCTGCCGGATCTCCGGGTCGATCACCTGACGCAGGTTGAGGTGCACCCGCTCGGCGACGGCCGTCGTGTCGAGGCTCATGCGGGCCTCGCGGAGGTGCCGCGATCCTCCTGCTCGTCCGCGTCGCGCCTGTCGAGCTCCTCGAGGAGGGTGCGCAGCTCCTGACGGAGGAAGTCGCGGGACGGCATGTCCCGCACGAGCAGCCGCAGGGCGACCACCTCGCGCGCCAGGTACTCGGTGTCCGCGAGGTTCCGCTCCGCGCGCTGCCGGTCCTGCTCGAACTGGACCCTGTCCCGGTCGTCCTGACGGTTCTGCGCGAGGAGGATCAGCGGCGCGGCGTACGACGCCTGCAGGGACAGGATGAGCGTCAGCGCGGTGAAGCCGATGGCCGCGTCGTCGAAGCGCCAGCCGGCCGGACCGTAGGTGTTCCAGGCCAGCCAGGCGAGGACGAACACCGTCAGGCCGAACAGGAACCAGGGGGTTCCCATCGCGCGGGCGATGAACTCGGTGAACCGCCCGAAGCGGTCCCGGCTCGGGCGGTTGCGCCAGGGCAGGACCGGGCTGCGCATGCCCTTCGGGGCGTCGAGGCTCGCGGCGCTGCGCGGCGGCTCGATAGGCCTAGCCACGGCTGCCCCTCCTGCCGCGCACGCGGCCGACCACCACGGGCTCGGCGCGGCGGACCTCGATGGCCCTCGACTTGTGAGCGCGGGTCGCCTCCGGATTCCGCCAGTCGTCGGGCAGCAGGTGGTCGAGGACGTCGTCGATGGTCACGATGCCCACGAGGCGCATGTTGGCGTCCACCACCGGCACGCTGACCAGGTTGTAGCTCGCCAGGATGCGGGACACCTCCGCTGCCGGGGTGTCGGCGCGCACCGGCTCGAGGCCCTGGTCGAGCAGGGTGCCCAGACGCTCGTGCGGCGGGTAGCGCAGCATGCGCTGGAAGTGCACGAGCCCGAGGTACCTGCCGGTCGGCGGCTCGTACGGCGGCAGGGTGATGCACACGGCTGCGCCGAGTGCCGGCGCCAGCTCATGGCGGCGGATCAGGGCGAGACCCTCCGCGACAGTGGCATCCGCGGACAGGATGATCGGCTCCGGGGTCATCAGACCGCCCGCCGTGTCCGGCTCGTATTCGAGCAGCTTGCGGACGTCGTCCGCCTCCTCCGGCTGCATCAGCTCGAGGAGGGCCTCGCCGCGCTCGCCGGGCAGCTGCGCGATCAGGTCGGCGGCGTCGTCCGGCTGCATGGCGTCGAGGACGTCGGCGGCGCGATCGTCGTCGAGCCGGGCCAGGATGTGCACCTGGTCGCTCTCGGGCATCTCCTCCAGCACATCGGCGAGCCGCTCGTCCGGCAGCTCCTCGGCGACTTCGAGCATCCGCTGCTCGGGGAGGTCCAGGAGGGTGCTGGCGAGGTCGGCGGGCTTCAGGTCCGAGTAGCTCTGGATGAGCTGGGTGGCCGACTGCGCTTGGCCGACCGCGGCGCGCTCGCGAACCTCGCTCCAGCCCACGAACAGGGTCGGCCCCTTCGCGAACGGGCTGGCGCTGGTCTTCGGCTTGCGCACGAACAGCTGGCCGATCTCCCACTCGCCGAGGCCGGCCTCCTCGATGGCGACGTCCTCGATGGTCGCCTCGCCGGAGCCGTCCGCGAGGAGGACGCGACGGCCGAGCATCTCGGCGATCACCCGCGTCTCGCTCGCGCGCTGCTCGAAGCGGCGCACGTTGATGAGGCCCGTGGTGATGATCTGGCCGGAGCCGATGCTCACCACGCGACCGATCGAGACGAAGACGCGGCGCTTGCCCGGGATCTCGACGACGAGCCCGACCACGCGCGGGGGGTCGGTGCGGCGGTACACGACGACGACGTCGCGTACTTTGCCCACTCTGTCGCCCTGCGGATCGAATACGGTGCAGCCGACCAGGCGGGCGACGAAGACCCTGCTCGCACTCACGGGTCAAATCTACCGGTGCGCCTCTCGCGGCTGCGCTCCCTGCCGGATCGGCGCGCGGTCGTGGCCGCTTCCTAGGCGGTTCCGACAGAATGGGCGGCATGACCACGCCGAGCCCGTTCTCCTCCGGACGCCGCCCCGCCGAGCCGCGCCTGCCCCGCGGGGAGGTCGTCGCCAGCTACGACACCTACCTCGAGGCCCAGGAGGCGGTGGACCGGCTCGTGAAGGCCGACTTCTCCGTCAAGGACGTCTCCATCGTCGGCAACGACCTGAAGAGCGTCGAGCACGTCACCGGACGCTTGACCTACGGCCGTGCGTTCGGCGCAGGCGCGCTGTCGGGGCTCTACTTCGGTGTCTTCATCGGCATCGTGTTCGTGCTGTTCTCGCCGACCAGCCCGAGCGTGCTGAGCGTCGCCCTCGCCGCGGCGCTGATCGGCGCCGGCTTCGGCGGCCTGTTCGGCGTGGTGAGCTACGCCGCCACCCGCCGCATCCGGGACTTCACCTCGACGCGCGCGGTCATCGCCGCCAGCTACGCGCTGATCGTGGAGCCGGCGACCGCCAACCGGGCCCGCAACCTCCTGAACTCCTCGGCCGACGAGCCCTCGAGCGCCGCGGACGGGCCCACCGTCCTCTAGTCCTGCGGACTACTCGCCCTCAACAGGAGGCCCACCCCTTCACCAGGACAGCAGGAGGCGGTTCGTCCTGGTGGACGGCCTGTGCTCCTGTTGAGGGCGAGGAGAACAGCCTGTCAGGCGCCGGTGGCGCGGGCGATCCAGGCCTCGACCTCGTCGGCCGTGCGCGGGATCGCCGCCGACAGGTTCTCGGCCCCGGTCTCCGTCACCAGGATGTCGTCCTCGATCCGGACGCCGATGCCGCGGAACTCCTCCGGAACCGTGAGGTCGTCGGGCTGGAAGTAGAGGCCCGGCTCGATCGTGAACACCATGCCCGGCTCGAGGACGCCCTCCCGGTAGAGCTCCCGACGCGCCTTCGCGCAGTCGTGCACGTCGATGCCGAGATGATGGCTCGTGCCGTGCACCATGTAGCGGCGGTGCTGCTGGTTGTCGGGGGACACCGCCTCCTCCGCCGTCACCGGCAGCAGGCCCCACTCCGCCGTCCTGCGGGCGATGACGCCCATCGCGGTCTCGTGGATCTGCGAGAACCGGATCCCGGGCTTCACCATCGCGAACGCCGCGTCCGCCGCCTCCCGCACCGCCTCGTAGACCATGCGCTGGGTGGGCGTGAACCGGCCGTCGACCGGCAGGGTGCGGGTGATGTCCGCGGTGTAGAGGCTCGGCAGCTCGACGCCCGCGTCGATGAGGATCAGGTCGCCGGCGACCACCGGTCCGTCATTGCGGGTCCAGTGCAGGATGCAGGCGTGCGGCCCCGAGGCGGCGATCGTGTCGTAGCCGACGGCGTTGCCCTCGGTGCGGGCACGCGTGTAGAAGATGCCCTCCACCACCCGCTCGCCCCGCGAGTGCTGCTGGATGCGGGGCAGGTCGGCGACGATGTCGTCGAAGCCGAGTGCTGTCGCCTCGACCGCCTCCCGCATCTGGGCGACCTCGTACTCGTCCTTCACCAGGCGGAATTCGCTGAGGGTGCGAGCGAGCTCCGAATCGGTGTCCGCGTCGAGCTCGCCCTCCTGCGCCGAGAAGTCGGCGATCGGGGCCGTCGAGAGACCCAGTTCCGCCGCCACCTGGTCCAGGGTCGGCCGTGCGCCGATCCAGAACTCGCCGATCTCCGGGTTCGCGTAGAACTCATCGGAGTCGCGGCCGGCCGCGGGGCGGAAGTGCAGGGTGGCGAGGTGGCCGTCGCCGGCCGGCTCGAGGACGAGCACGGAGTCCGGCTCGGCGTCCGCGCCCCAGCCGGTCAGCCAGGAGAACGCGGAATCCGCGCGGTAGGGGTAGTCGGTGTCGTTGGAGCGCACCTTGCGGCCGCCCGCACGGATGACCAGTCGCTTGCCCGGGAACGCCGCGGACAGCCGCTGCCGCCGCTCCGCCGCGTAGGGCGCCTGGTCGCGCAGCGGGGGAGTGATCCGGGTGCGATCCGCCCAGCCGCTCCCGATGTACGCGGCGAAGGATGCGGGGAACCCGGCGGCCCGGTTGGCGGTCGCCCGGGGAGCCTCGCCCTGCCCGTCGGCCCCGTCGGATGCGGTGCCGGCGGAGCTGTCGACGGGGACGCTCGTCTCCGGGGCCTCCAGCTCGGACTCGACGACGCGCTCGCTCTCCTCGTTCATCCCTCCATTGTCCCCCGCCCGGCCGCCGCGTCCACCGCGTTCGGGCAGGACCCGGCACGGTCAGCCGGCGCGGGTGAGCTGGGCGAGGATCGGGCGGTGATCGCTGCCCTGCTCGTCCCGGTCGCCGATCACCCGGAAGCCGCTCACCCGCCAGGAGGGGGTGGCGAGCACATGGTCGATCGCGGTGCCGAGGATCGACGGGACCCCGGTCGGCCAGGTGCCGATCGCTCCGGCTCCTGCCAGTCGTGCGGCGTCGCGGCAGCGTCCGAGATCCGTGCGCGTCTCCGCTCCCGTCACGTCCACCGCCGGAGCCTCCAGCCCGGACATGTGGTCGAGCGTCGCATTCAGGTCGCCGGCGACTATCACGTCGTCGCCCTCGCACTGGGCAGCGAGCCACGCCAGGTCGCTGCGCCACTGGCCGACGTACTGGGGGAGCGGAGCGACCGGGTGGGCGGCCACGATCGTCGGCCCGGCGCCGGTCGGAACCGCGACGACGCTCGGCAGCACCGACGTGTTGGAGCGGCCCGTGCCCACCACGTAGGTGCCCAGCTCGGTGCTGATCAGCACCGACGTCGAGCGCGCCTTCGACACCTCGTCGTAGAACACCGTGTAGGCGATGAGTGGCAGCCCGGCCTCCCGGGCGCGGCGGGCCACCTCGTCCGCGAAGTCGGCAGTGGTCTCCGGCAGGGCCACCACATCCGCGCCCGTCTGCAGCACCAGTTCGGTGACGGCGTCCACCCCGGGCGCTTCGCCGAGGGTGTTCCAGCTGAGCACCGTCACCGTCGTCTCGGCCGGCGTCTCGAAGCCGCCGGCGCCGAAGCCGCGCGAGGCGAGGACCGCGGCC
>DATCMN010000395.1:0-9226 GCA_036563405.1 Naasia sp.
TGAACCCCGCTGACGTCACCCGCGACTGCACGGATCAGGAGTCCCGGCAGGCATCAGGAGAACCGAAGGGCGTGCACCGCTCGGACGGCGCGCGGTCGGTTCTCCTGATCCGTGCGGACGACGTCAGGCGGTAGGCCGCGCGACGTACCCGACGACGTCGGCCGCGCCCCAGATCCCGCGCTCGCGCACGAGCGCCGACGGGTTGGGCGCCTCGATCATCATGCCGCCGCCGGTGTAGATGGCGACGTGGTACATGCTGCTGCCGTCGGTCCAGAAGATCAGGTCGCCCGGCTGGCGCTGCGCATAGGGCACCAGCTGCCCGCGCGACTGCGCCGTGTAGTACTGGTTGGTCGCCGAGTGCGTGCCGATGTTGATGCCCGCGGCGGCATATGCGGCCTTGGTGAGGCCGGAGCAGTCCCAGCGGTCCGGTCCCGATCCGCCGAGCTGATAGGCGTCGCCGAGCTGGGAGCGGGCGAACGCTATCGCCGATGCGACCTTGTCGGTGGCCGGCGGCGGGTTCTGCGGAGCGGGCGCAGCGGGAGGCGGCTGCACGACCGGCTGTGACGGCGGAGGTTGCACGACGGGCTGTGAGGGCGGCTGGGCCGGGGGCTGGGTCGGCGTAGACCCACCGGGGTTGGATCCGCCGGTATTCGTCCCCCCGGGATTCGCCCCGGCGGAGTTCGGTGTGCCGCCGGTGGCCCCTGCGGGCGGGCGAGGCGGCGGCGGTGCCGCGGCGGGCGCGCGGGCGGCAGCCTCGCGCGCGGCGACCCCGGCTCGGTACTGCGCCTCCGTCGCCGCCGTCGTGCCTTTGAAGGCGGCGAGCTGCGCGAGCAGCTCGTTCTGGCGGGACTCCTGCTCGGCGACGGCGCTCTCCGCCGCCTCCGCTGCGTCTTCCGCCTCGGCCAGGATCTCCTCCGCGTCGGCTGCAAGGGTGCGTCGCTGGTCCGCCGCAGACTCCGCCTGGCTGCGCAGCGACTCGGCGGCGTTCCGGTCGGCGAGGGCTTCCGCGTAGATGCCCGCGGATTGCTCGGTCAGCTTGCCGACCGCGCTCAGCTGGTAGAGCAGCCCGTCCGCGTCGCCGCTGATCCCGAGGTTCAGTCCGACGTCTCCGCCGGCCTGCCGGGAGAGGTGCGCGGCGAGGAGCCCGGCCCGCATCTTCGACACGGCGGCCTTCTCCTCCGCCTTCCGTGCACCGGACTTCAGCTCGCGCTCCTGCTCGATCGCCTCGTCGAGCGCCGTCTGCGCGATCCGGTAGCGCTCGGCCGCGATCTGCTGGGTGCGGGTGGCTTCGGCGGCGGACGCCTCCAGACCGTCGAGCAGCCCGTTCAGGTTCTCGATCTCGGCCTGCGCGGCGGCCTCGTCGCCCTGCGCGTCCTGTACGTCGTCCCACGACGGGTAGTCGGGGTTCGCCGTGGCAGGTGTCAGCCCGAACCCTGCGGTGACCGCACCGATCGCGACCGCGGAGACGGTCAGCTCGGGACGTCGGCCGAATCGCAGCCGGCGTCGCTCAGCCAAGCCCCGCCCCACGGGCCGACATGAACGGCTGCGGATCGGTCGCGCTTCCGTTGATGCGGACCTCGAAGTGCAGGTGGCAGCCGGTCGACGCGCCGGTGGAGCCGACGGCCGCGATGTTCTGCCCGGCGGAGACCTGGTCGCCGACGCCGACGTACATGCCGCCGTCCCGGATGTGCGCGTAGCCGGTGCTGATGCCGTCGCCGTGGCTGATGAGGATCCAGTTGCCGTACGTGCCGTTGACGCCGGCGTAGGCGACGGTGCCGCTGGTGGCCGCGTAGATCGCAGAGCCGCAGGAGGCCGCCAGGTCGGTGCCCTTGTGGTACAGGTTGGCGCCCGCGGGCTGACCCGGGCGAAGGCCGAAGGTCCCGCTCACCCAGCCGTTCGCGGGGACCGCCCAGCCCTGGGAGCTCAGCTGACCTCCGTCGCGGGGTCCTCCGCCGCCACCACCGCCACCGCTGTTGCCCTTGGCGGCAGCGGCACGGGCGGCGGCTTCCGCTGCGGCCTTCGCTTCTGCGGCGGCTTTCGCCGCGGCGACGCCCCGCTCGTATTCGGCGATGGTCTTGGCTGTCTCATCGCGCAGAGCGGCGAGCTGCTGCTCGAGGATGAGGTTCTGCGACTCCTGCTCGGCGAGAACCGCCTGTGCCTCGTCGTTCGCCGCCACAGCCTCCGCCATCAGCGCTTCGGCTTCGATGCGGAGCTTCTCGCGCTCTTCGCGGGCGACTTCGGCCTGGTCGCTGAGCGACTGGGCAGCGTTGCCCGCCGCGACCGCGTCCGCGTAGACGCCGTCGTTGATCTGGGCGAGCTTGCTGGCCTGGCCGAGCTTCGCGAGCAGCGAGTCCGCTCCTCCGCCGCCTTCGAGGAAGAGTCCGGCGGACAGTTCGGCGCCGCCGCCCGAGCGGTAGAGCTGAGCGGCGAGGAGGCCGGCACGGGCGTTCGCCTCGTCGGCGGCGGCCTTGCTGGCGTCGGCCTGCTCCTGCAGCGCACGGGCGTGGAAGTCGGCGGTGTCGAAAGCGTCCTGAGCGACCTGATACTCGCGGCCCCGCTGCTCCGCGATGGCGCGGGTCTCCTCGACGCGCGCCTGCTGTGCGGCGATGAGCCCTTCGATGCGGGCGATCTCCGCCTGCTTCGACGCCTCGTTCTTCTTGGCGTTCTCCACGTCCTGCCAGGACGGGTAATCCGCGGCCCACGCGGGCGACGAGATGCCGAGCACTGCGATGGCGAACACCGCCAGAAGTGCCGCGAGAAGGCGCGTCGGCCTCCGGTTTGCGCGCACGCCAACCACCCCCCGACTTCCAGTAGATCGTTCCCCCGCCGTCGAGGGTACCTCCCAGTTCGTGGGTCAACCCCTTTCCCCACACCTTCTCCGGCACATCGCGACATGGCAGTTGCGGCTGTCATCTCACCGAGATGGCAGCCACAACTGCCGACTCGCTGGGGCGGCATCGGGAGAAGCGCGGCGAGGGGGCGACGGAGGTCACGGGCGCCCGCGGGATGCCCTATGCTTGTGTGCCGTTGAGTTCCTTCCGGGAAACCGGCCCCATCGTTTAGTGGCCTAGGACGGCGCCCTTTCACGGCGTTAACACGGGTTCGAATCCCGTTGGGGTCACGAGCCTCTAGACTGGGACTCAGCAAGCAAGGCCCTGTAGCGCAGTTGGTTAGCGTGCCGCCCTGTCACGGCGGAGGTCGCGGGTTCAAGTCCCGTCAGGGTCGCGGAAGCGGCGGAAGTCGCCTCGAGGGCCGGACACGTCCGGCCTTTCGGCTCTGTAGCTCAGTTGGTAGAGCGCACGACTGAAAATCGTGAGGTCACGGGATCGACGCCCGTCGGAGCCACCGCTAGATTCCCAGGTCAGCCGCTGATTCCGGTGGCTGCTCACCCCCTTCGGGTTGACCCATCGATTTCTGGCTGTAGAAGTCACCAAGGGCGACCGCTCCGCGCTTCGCCGCGTCGTTCCGGGTGTTTGCATAGACCTGAGTCATCGCGAGCGACGAGTGGCCGAGGATCGCCTGCACATCCGGCGCCGGGAGGCCGGCGCGGAACAGCATCACGGCGGCGGTGTGTCTCAGGTCGTGCCAGTGGAGCGGCGCCTCGTCGGGGGCAAACTGCTTGATTGCGTCCCGGATCGCGAACCATCCCACCGCGCGGCTCAGGTTCTTCGAGTTGATGTAACCACCGCGGGGCCCCGGGAACAGAAGCTCGTGAAGCCCCTTGCCCATCGCCGCCTCCATAACGATAGGAACGAGCGGGGCAGCAAGTGGCACCGCCCGCCCGCGCCGCCCCTTCGTAGGACCCACGACAAGCGCCCCCGTAAGCCCCGGCGAGGCAGTCCGGACCACGTTGATCGTGCGAGCTTCCCAATCCACGTCAGAAACCCGCAGCCCTGCGACCTCGCCAACACGGCAGCCTGTGTAGAGCATGGCCAGAATGAATCGGCGGTATGGGCCTCGCGGCGGTATCGCGGCAAGCAGAAGATCCACTTCATCGAGAGTGAGCGCCCGTCCCGCTGAATCAGGCAGTTGCGTACGCATCCGTTCCACGCCTGTGCACGGGTTCACCGCGATGAGATTGCCCTTCACAGCGATTCGACACAGGGCGGACAACGCGCTCAGCGCATCGACTCTCGTCGACTCCGCTCCCGACCAAGTGGCGAACGCGAGCTCTACGTCGAGGGTGGTAATGGCAGCTATCTCGCGATGGTCGAAGGAGGGGCCGACCCGCTTTCGCCAGGCGTACGTGTATGCCCGCCCGGTGCCCTGACTCACCTTCCGCAGCATCAGCGGGCGGTACTGCTCATATAACTCCCCGACTGTCGGCACCGATCGCTCCCTGTTATTGATCTAGAACCGTTCGTGTTCTAGATCGACAACGCGTTCGTTTTCGCGAACGAGTGCATCGGGCGACCGCCGCGACTACCCTGTGACCATGGCGAGGACACCCGGGCGACAGACGAACGAGCCCGACGACGATGCGCCGATCCTGCAGGTCGATGAGCTGTCGTTCTTCGATGTGGGTCGGACCCTGCAGGAACTCGCAACCCAACTGCGAGGGGTGGCGGACCAGATTGACAACGGAGACATCCGGCGGCTCTTCGAAGAGGCCGAGGAGATCGGGGTGCCGGAGGCCTTCGAGGTCGCGGACAAGCGCGCCAAGGAGCGCTTCGAGCGAACCCTGGTCGGACTCAGGTCGTTCCGGCGGAACTATGACTACTGGGAACGAGTGATCGCCGAGTATGCGCTAGGCAAGCAGGGGATGACGCAGCGCGAGGTCGCGCGCCTGCTAGGCGTGTCGACTGCCACGATCAATCGGTGGGCGCAGCATCCCGTGCTGATCGAACCGAAGCGGTAGCCGTAGGTCGCGGCACCCTCGGAACATCAGCGCTTATCCCCCGGGTCCGAGGCGCAGCACCTCCCGGACCGCTTCCAGGTACCGAGTTCGGGCAGCGCTCCGGTCGTACTTTTCCGGTTCCGTGTCGGCCTGAATGAAGCGGCCCATGGGGGTCCTGAGAGACGGCGGGCCCAGCAGGGCGATTTCGGACGCAACGCGGCGGACCCGCTCGACATTCGCGTCTTCTTCAAGGTCTAGCTCCTCGAGAAGCGCCAGATAGGCCGCATATCGCTTTCCGTGTAGCCAACGCGCATACTCACGGCGGTGCTGGATCCAGGCGCCAGCCAGTCCCGCGAGAGCGGTCACTGTGACGCCACCGAAGGCCGAGACCAATGCGAGCGTGACGGGATCCATGCGGCCCGAGGGTAGCGGGTGCCCCGCGCTCCCGAAATTTCCCCTACAGGATCAAGGCGGCGCCTGCGGCGCCTGCGGCGCCGCTGCTGCAGATCATCAGCTGCGAAGCAGCCCGCGCCACTGCGCCGGAATTAGATGGAAGGCCTCGCCACCCACCGGCCCCTGCTTCGTCAGCACAGTGGCTTGACCACTTTCCAGGTCGATGTCATACACACACACGAACAGGTACTTGTCCGCATTGTTCACCGAGAACAGACGTTCACCCTCGCTCATGAAAAAGGCCGGGACGGGCGCTTGCGTCCCCTTGACTTCAACATGAAGCCTGAAATCACCAGGGCCCGTGACTAACACGTCAAAGCCGGGATTGTTGTGTGGCATCTCTGCCAACTCAGCATCGGGATACTCTGCGCGCAGCCACTGGAGCGCTCGATCTACTGAGAATCGTTCGACCGCGGCCGCCGTTTCATGAGTTGCGTACCGGTGCTGCAGGCGAACCGGCGCCGGCTGGCGTTGAGCACTTCCCAATATCCGCTCGTAAGATTCGAGACGAAGTGGCCGCACGCCCTGCGACCAGTACACGTTGAGCTTTCCCCGCTCTGGGTCTGCTTCGTAGTAGTAACCATCGGGAGCCCGCAGCGGCACCGCAGCCCCGAAGGGCTGATAGTCGATCACTTCACAGACGAGGTGGTCCGGTCGGACGCTCTCGCGGACCGACCCAACGACAGCAGCTCCCGTGTAACCACGGTTCGGCATGTGGTAGACGAAGGGTTCGCCCGGGACCATCAACCGGGCGTATCGGGTCGGATATTCGTAAGAGACGCCGGTTATGTCGTCATACACATAACCGGATCGCTCCCGCCCTTCGGCAGTAGCAAGCGCGAGGGGCATGTGGGAACGCTACAACAGGCGGAAGCTTCAGCACTCGTCGATGGCGCCGCCCAGGGCCGCGCGCCGTCAGTAGTACCTTTCCCTCATGCCCTCAAATGGAACAGAGATGTACCGCGAACACCCCGTATGGGGCATGCTCGAGCACAGGATACAAACGCTGAGCGCCGCTGTGTACCAGAGGCCCGACCTCGAGTCGAAGCGTCGCGAAGTCGTCGACGTTCTCGCTTGGGCCGGTCGTTCCGCTAAGAACCCGGTTCCGGTCGTGTACACGCAGACCCTTGACGAGCTCCAGGTTGCGCTCAACCCCCTCGGGGCGGAGGAGAACCAGTTCCGGACCTTCCTGAACAGCGGCTACTGGGAACAGGTCAAGAACCTTGTGCGGATGCTCCCGGGCCCTCCTCCCCGTCAGATTACTGACACGGTGATCAGCACTCTGGACAACGCGGTAGCGATTAGGACTGAGGAGCTGGAGTCGCTACGGGCGGAAGCTCGAACCCTTCGAAAGGAGATTCAGTCTCTGTCGGAGACGTTGAAGCAACAGCGCGGTGCCGTAGACCGGCAGAACGAGAAGATTACAGCGGCCTCCGCCACGATCACCCAAGTGGTGAACACCGCTGAGGAGCGGCTTGAGGCGGACTGGACCAACCGCGTCAACGCTTGGGAGCTTGAACGAGCGGCGAAGGACCAAGAAGCCGATCGCGAACTCTTCGATCGCCTCCAACTTCTCGCTGGATCTGCTGCCGTCGGTCGCCGGCTAGTCGAGCAAGCCGCCGGTAGTCTCACGGCAACGGACTGGGCGGCACGCGCAAAACGTGAGCGGACCAATGCGATGTGGCTGCGTGTCGCGGCCTTCGCCTTCTTTCTCGGAGCTGTCGCCGTCGGGGCCTGGGTCCTCGCGGGCGCGATACAGGCAGGATTCGAGCTGACCATCGGTGATGGGATAGTTCGTGGCGCCTTGATCCTTGCGGTGGCTGGAGTAGGAACACTGCTTTCCGCTGAGTCTCGGCGTCATTTCAAGGAGGCAGACAGCGCGGAGGAGGTCCAACTCGCTTTCACCGCGATCGAGCCGTTCTATGCCGATGCTCCCGAGAAGGAGCGTGCGGTCGTGCGTATTGCCTTGGGAGACACGGTATTCGTGAAGAACGTTCTGTCTAGATTCGCAAGCCGGGACGCGTCGAAACACACCAGCGCAACCAACGCGGACCTCACCGAGGTGATTGAGTTGTTGACCAAAAGCACGGACCTGGCACGGAAAATCAATACTCCCGGCCAGACACCCTAAGCGCCGCCCCCAGCACCGAGACCCCCAGTGTTGAGCGGCCAGGTTCACCCGGGCATCCCACCGACGCCGCCAGCATCGCCCCTCCGCTCCGGGCGTCAACCCTGCTGCGCATCCGTCGGACTGCGGGGTTGACGCCCTCCACTCACGGGGCGGTGCCTCTGGCTATCGGTGGGATGCCCTCGTTGGCGGCGCAGCTAGCGTCCCGCCGTGGGCAGGCAGTACCCGCACAGCTCGCGGCCCTGGGGGCTGTCCGCGAGGTTCGCCGGGAAGACGACGTTTCCGCATGAGTCACACGAGCGGTAGCCCATGAGCTCGCACGTTCCGCAATCAGCAGCAGCCATGATCGATCACCCCCTCCCCTGACTCACGGCAGCACCGCACAGCGGGCCACGTGGATCCGTCGCGACAGCGCCGACCGAGCAGCATCAGCAGCGTCCTGGCGTTTGGGCGCCGGCGCAGGCTCCGCCGCTCCCGCGGCTGTCGCCCGCGCCGCCACCCAAGCCGCACGGGCCTCACGCTGAGACCGTCGGGTCATCCCCGTGAACGACCACCCCGGACGGTGCCGAGTACGCCGCGACGCGCTCACCACATGGGAGCGCGAGCCGTAACGGTCATGGACCCGACTCGCGCACGCGATCGGCGTGCAATCACGAGAGCAGCGCATCGACCGCGCAGCCTCCCCGAGTCGCGTTAGGTGCTCCCACGCGAGGTTGCCGCCGCGGCCGGCCATCGCCGCGAGAGCGGTGTCCTTCATCACGTAGTTCAGCGCCTTGGACAGGTACCAGATCGTCTTCGCGCCGGCGCCATCCGCTCGGAACGCCTTGGCATCGGCCTGCGGACCCCACCCGACCATCGCGCCGTCCACCGGGGACACCGCCTGCACCGTGCGCGCGACTTCCCGCAGCACCGCGGCATCCGGTGATTCACCCCGGTCGATTCTTACCAACGCGTGCAGGTGAAGGACTCCGCGGTCCTGCCACTCCCGCACGAGGAACAGCTCGACCGACGGCCACCAGTCGCGGAAGCGCCGGCGTGTGCGATCCCAGAGCACGCCGGCATCCCGGTTCCAGGCGACCTGCGCCGCGTAGTCGTACGTGCTGAAGTCGAGGGGCACGCCGCGGAGCCCCGCCTCCCGCACGGTATGCGTAGCACCGCAACCGCACCGCTTGAGCCGCGAGCCATTCGACCGTGGCACCCGATGCACCCGCCCGAATGACGGCGCAGTCAACGTCAGAAGGTAAAAGCGATACCGCGATACGTCCGCGTTGAAAACGCCCGAGCGCGCGATGGCGGCCCAGTCACCGCTATAAAGCTTCGCGCACGACGGACAGAGCGAGCGCACCCGCGACTGACACCGGACGCATATGCCCGACTTGAGCTTGTAGGGGCGAATGCACCCCGTAGGGGCCGATTCGGCAGTCTCCATACGCGAGCCGCAGAGTCAGGGCCTCGCCTGAAAATCGTGAGGTCACGGGATCGACGCCCGTCGGAGCCACACCAAGACCCCCGGGAAACCGGGGGTCTTCTTCGTTTGTAGGGCCGTCGCCGTTCGTGACACCACTTCCTCTTGACATGACACCACGGTGGTGTCACTCTGATGTCATGGAACTCGGACAGTACGTCAGCGATCTGCAGCGACAGCTCGCGGAAGCCGCGGAGACCGGCACGCCTGAGGCGCGTGCCGTCGCCGAGCGGCTCGCCGCGGGGCTCGGCGCTGCCGCTCAGCTCGTGCTGCTCGATGCCCTGTCGGCGGCGGCCGGCGAGATCACCAGGGACCTCGCGCCCGGGTCGATCGACATCCGGCT
>DATCMN010000396.1:0-5483 GCA_036563405.1 Naasia sp.
CCAGGTCCTCCCGGGTGAGGACGCGGACGCCGCCGCCGTGATCGAGGAGGTCTTCCGCCGCAACGGGATGACCGTCCTCAACCGCAGCCGCGCCCAGGGCGTCGAGCGCACCGCCGATGGCGTCGTGGTGACGCTCGCCGACGGCCGCACCGTCGAGGGATCGCACTGCCTGATCGCGGTGGGCGCCGTCCCGAACACCGACGGGATCGGCCTCGAGGAGGCCGGCGTGCAGCTCACCGAGGGCGGCCAGATCCGGGTGAACCGGGTGGCGCGCACCAGCGTGCCGTCCATCTACGCCGCCGGCGACTGCAGCACCTCGCTCCCGCTCGCCTCGGTCGCGAGCATGCAGGGCCGGACCGCGGTGTTCCACGCGATGGGCGACGCCGTCGTCCCGGTCGAGCTGCGGAACGTGGCGAGCAACATCTTCACGCAGCCCGAGATCGCGACCGTCGGCTGGTCGCAGAAGCAGATCGAGGAAGGGGTGGCGCAGGGCGAGATCTACAAGCTGCCGCTCTCCAGCAATCCGCGCGCCAAGATGCAGGGCGTGAAGGACGGCTTCGTGAAGCTGTTCGCGCGCACCGGCTCCGGCACCGTGATCGGCGGGATCATCGTCGCGCCGCGCGCATCCGAGCTGATCCTGCCCATCACCATGGCCGTCGAGCACCGCCTCACCGTCGACCAGCTGGCGCGCGCGTTCAGCGTCTACCCGTCGATGTCGGGGGCGATCACGGACGCGGCCCGCGCGATGCACATCGTCCAGTAGCGGACTCGCCCCGTCGTCTGACCCGAACCGGAGCCGCCGACTTGGCGGAAACGGCTGTCATCTCGCTGAGTTGACAGCCGTTTCTGCCATCTCGCGACGTGCCGCCGCTCAGCTCCCGGTGCTCTCCCGGGGGATCAGCGTGTGGGGCGCCACCACCTGCTTGGCCGGCAGCTCGGGGTCCTCGATCCGGGCTGTCACCCGCGCGATCGATTCGCGGGCGATGAACGGGGTGTCGAGGGAGACCGTCGAGAGCGACGGGCGGAGGAAGTGCCCCTCCTCGATGTCGTCGATCCCGATGATCGCCACGTCGTCGGGCACCACCAGGCCGGCGTCGAACGCCGCGCGGATCGCGCCCACCGCGAGCAGGTCCGAGTAGCAGAAGATCGCGTCGGGCGGCTCGGGGAGCGCCAGCAGGTCGCGCGCGGCGGAGTAGCCGTCGGAGCGGCTGTAGTGCTCGGCCGCCCTCCGGTACTCGGGTCGGGCCTCGAGCCCGGCGTCCCGGAGAGCCGACTCCCACCCGGCCGTGCGCTGACGGGGCGTGGCGTACGACTCCAGCGGCTGAGCTCCGATGGCGGCGATGCGGGTCCTGCCGAGCCCCAGCAGATGCCGGGTCGCGTCCGCGGCGGCCCGCACGTTGTCGATGGCGACGTGATCGAATCGTCCGTCGAAGTCGTGCTCGCCGAGCAGCACGAGCGGGATGCGACCGCTCCCGATCTCCGCGGCCTCCGCCCGGGTGACGTGCGGGGTGAAGAGGATGCCGTCGAAGAGCATCGTCCGGTCGCCGCCGGTGATCAGCTCCCGCTCGCGCTCCGGATCGTGCCCGGTCTGGTCGATCATCACGCGATAGCCGAGCTCGGTGGCCGCGTGGATGACGTCGCGCGCGAGCTGCGAGAAGTAGGGGACGTCGATCTCGGGGACGATGAGGGCCAGCATCCCGGTCCGCCCGGTGCGCAGCGTCCGCGCAACGGGGTTGGGGCGGTAGTCGAGTGCGGCGATCGCGGCGAGGACGCGCTCCCGCATCCTGTCGCTGACGTGGTCCGATCCGCTCAGCACGTTGGTGACGGTGCGCAGCGACACGTCGGCGTGTTCCGCGACATCGCGCAGGGTTGCCGGCATCTCGCACCTCTCCGTGGACACGCCCAGCATAGCGTTTGCCATCGTGCGCATTTGACCGCTATGGTTTGCGTACGTTGGCAAACGCCGGGTGTCGCACTCCGTCCCTCCTCGAGCGGGAGGATCGGCAGCGCAGCGCCCATCACAAAGGAGTGTCCATGCATCTGCACCAGCCCACAGTCGGGCGCCGGGTAGCGGGGCGGCGCAGCGTCCGCGTACTCGCCCTCCTCACGGCCGCCACTGCGGCGGCCGCACTCACCGCGTGCGGTCCCGACATCGCCTCCGGCGGCGACGGCGACGGCGACGAGTCCACAGTCCTCCAGGCGCCGACGGCGGAGTCGCCGTCGGGGGAGATCACCATCTGGGACCGCTCCGGCGACCTCTACGAGGTGTTCGAGGGCGTCATCGACGACTTCAACGAGAAGTACCCCGACATCACCGTGAACCACGAGGCCGTGGACATCGGTGCGAAGCTCCAGAACACGCTGATCACCGGCACCGACGTTCCCGACGGGGTCTTCCTCGACGACAGTCTGGTCGCCGGCTACAAGGACTTCCTCTGGGACCTCAGCGACGTGCTGGGGCCGTACACCGGCGACATCGCGCAGCAGAAGCTCGACGTCAACACCGTCGACGGGGCGATCTACGGGGTCCCGTTCGACCTCGACCCGGGTCTGCTCTTCTACAACGCGACAGCGCTGGAGGCCGCCGGCGTCGACGCGGCGGCGATCGAGACCTACGACGATCTGCTCGACGCCGCCCGCGCCTACAAGGCCGCCCGTCCGGACGCGGGACCGATCCACCTCGAGCAGTCGGCCTTCCTCGGGCAGCTGCAGCTCGAGATGTACGCCAACCAGCTCGGCACCGCGATGACCGACGAGGACGGCGAGCTGCGGCTGGACTCCCCGGAGTACCGGCAGATCCTCGAGTTCCTCGACACCGTCAGCAGCGAGGGGCTCGGCACGCGAGCGGAGTATCTCGGCGCGACCGACATCGAGACGCTGGAATCCGGGCAGCAGGTGTTCTACCCGTGGGCCATCTGGTTCGACTTCGCTCCCCAGCAGCTGCTGCCGGAGACCGCCGGCGACTGGCGCGCCATGCCGCTCCCCGCTTGGGAGGAGGGCGGAGCCCGCTCCGGCGCGATGGGCGGGGCGTCGTTCATCCTGCCCAAGGACGGGGAGAACTCCGAGCTCGCGTGGCTGTTCTACGAGTTCCTGATGTTCGACGAGGCCGGCTACTCCGCGGTCTGGGGACCGAACGAGGTCTACCCCGACGGGCTGAACACGTCCATCCCCAGCTACCTCCCGGCAGCCCAGCCCGACGCTCCGCTCTTCGCGCCGGTCGAAGCTCTCGGCGGTCAGGACCTCTGGGCTGTCGCCACGGAGGCGGGCGCCCAGGTGCCCGGCAGCGTGCCGACACCGCAGTGGTGGGCCGGCGCGGTGGACTACCTCGGCAACAACGTGCAGCTGATGCTCGACGGCGAACTGACGCCGGACGAAGTGATCGAGCAGTCGACGGCGGACATCCAGTCCAACCTCGTCGACCGCGGCTGAGCGAACGCCCCGATACACGAGACCGAGAGGAGACGGCCGATGGCAGTGACCACCGCACGCGGCGCACGCGCGTCGGCCGTCTCCCGACGGCGGGTGCGACCGCAGTGGAGACGCAGATCCGCCCCCTATCTGTTCGTGCTGCCGTTCGTCGCGCTGTTCGCGATGTTCAGCGTCTACCCGCTCGTCTTCACCGCGCGCCTGAGCTTCACCGACTGGCGGGGATCCGGGGCCGCCGAGTGGGTCGGCTGGGACAACTACACCTACCTGCTCGGCAATCCCGGGTTCTGGAGCTCCCTCGGCAACTCCGCCGTCCTCTGGCTGCTCATCCTCCCCGTGCAGCTCGCGCTCGGTCTCGTCGCGGCGGTCCTCCTGAACAGCGCGAAGCTCCGGCTGCGCAGCTTCTACCGGGTCGCGTTCGTGGTGCCGTTCGTCACGCCGCTGGTCGCCGTGGCGCAGATCTGGGTGGTCGTGTTCGACCAGGACTTCGGGGCCGTGAACGGGGCCCTCAACCTCGTCGGCATCCCCGACATCGGCTGGCTCACCACCAGTGCCTGGGCGAAGCCGACCCTCGCCCTCCTCTTCATCTGGAAGACCACCGGCTTCGTCATCCTCATCCTGCTCTCCGGCCTGCAGTCGATCGACGGGAGCGTGTACGAGGCGTCAGCCCTCGACGGAGCAGGCCGCGTCCGGACCCTGCTCGCCATCACCGTCCCGCTCATCCGGCGGACCCTCCTCTTCTGCGTCGTCCTGCAGACCCTCGCGGTGTTCCAGATGTTCGCCGAGCCGTTCGTCGTCACCCAGGGCGGGCCGTACAGCTCCACGACGACGGCGGGCCTCTACCTCTACAACCACATCACCCGGGCCGACCTCGGCACCGGCGCCGCGAACTCCTTCCTCCTCGTCGCCATCGTGATGGTGGTCTCCCTCCTGTTCGTCCGACTGCTCCGAGCGAAGGACTGACCCGTGACAGCTCCTGCCCTCCCGGCGCGCTCGCCGCGCTCGCCGCTGCGCGACCTGCGGCCCGGCTCGCAGGCCTTCCTGGTGCTCCTCACGCTCGGCTTCCTCGCCCCGGTGCTCTGGGCGCTCGCCTCCGCCTTCAAGCCGGCGAACGACATCATCCGCGACCCGCTCGGCTTCGATCCGACGACCTTCACGCTCGACAACTACGCGCGGATGTTCGAGGACGTCCCGATCGCCGGAGGCTTCGCGACGACCGCGGTCGTGTTGGTCCTCAAGGGCTCGATGATTCTGTTCTTCGCGCCGCTGGCCGCCTACGCCTTCGCCAAGTACGAGTTCGTCGGCAAGAACCTGGTCTTCGGCGCGGTGCTCGTGTCACTGATGCTGCCGACGATCGTGCTCATCATCCCGCTGCTGCTCGAGATGAAGCAGCTGGGCTGGGTGGGGACCTATCAGGCGCTGATCCTCGGCGGGAACGCCGAGATCGCCTTCGCCATCTTCTGGATGCGGCAGGTGATAGCCGCCGTCCCCGACGAGCTGCTGGATGCCGCCCGCGTCGACGGCTGCACGGAGTTCGGGATCTTCTGGCGGGTCGTCGTGCCGGTGATCCGCCCCGGGCTCGCCGGCCTCGCCGTCCTCACCATCATGAACATCTACAACGACTTCGTATGGCCGGTGGTCATCGCGAACTCCGACTCCATGGCGACCCTCCAGGTCGTCCTCGCGACCCTCGCGCAGAACATCAGCGGCAACCGGATCGGCGCGGACTACGCGACCGTCACCGGCGAGCTGCTCGCCGCGAGCTCGATCGCGCTCGTCCCGCTTCTCGTCCTGTTCATCGTGCTGCAACGGCATTTCATCAACGGCATTCTCGCCGGAAGCGTCAAGGGGTGACCTCGCTATGACACTGCTCATCGAATCCAACGGCCGGCCGGCGACAGGGGGCGACTCCCCGCTCCCGCGCCCGTCCTACCCGCGGCCCGACAGGGACCGCTCCGAGCGCTGGCTCAGCCTCAACGGGGTGTGGGACTTCGAGCACGAGGACGGCACCGCCGAGATCCTCGTCCCGTTCGCGTGGGAGACGCCGGCCTCCGGCA
>DATCMN010000408.1:0-4701 GCA_036563405.1 Naasia sp.
GGAGGGCGACGAGATCGACCGGATGGTGAGCCAGACGGATCCGTCCGGCTCGCGGCTCACAAACTGGAGCTGCTCGGCGCGCGCCGGATGCCCGTGACGGGAGCCGTAGGCGAAGCCGCGCCGGTCCGGCTCGTCGATCACGTAGACGACCTTGACGGGCGCCTTCACCGTCAGCGGGCCGATGTGGAACACCATGACGGCCGTCATGCCGGGCGACACGTACGGTGTCCCGTCCGGCGAGAACAGTTCCTCCGCCGGGGTGGTGGGCCCGACGGGGCGGCCGGCGCCATCGAATTCGATGCCGGAGTAGGCGTTCTCGTCGTCGCGCGCGATCTCGGTCACCGGAACGCCGCTGTTGCGGTGGATCCCCCAGGTCATCAGCATCCGGGAGGCGATCTCGAAGCGCTCATCCCCGCTGCCGATCTTGCGGCTCGACTCGAAGGGCGTGAAGCCGTCGGGCGGGTAGACGACGACGTCCGGGGACTGCGTGGCGCCGACCGAGGCGTAGTTGAGCGACTCGTCGGGGCTGCCCGCGGTGGACCGCCGGCGCCCGCTCACTTCCCTCCCCCGATCCGGCACACCACGCCCCCGAGGGCAGGCGTGCGGGAAGGAACGGGGGCGAAGCGCATGAGACGACGGTAGCGCAGGCCCCTGCGTCCCGCCCCGACGGCCGCGCTGGCGCGACCCCGCGGTCCGGGGTACATAAGTGGGGACACAACCTCGACGGGCTGGCGGCGCCTAACGGCAACCGTCCGGCCTAACGGCAACCGCAGAACGTTGCCGTTGGCCGCAATGTTGCCGTCAGCCGACGCGCGCGACGGCAGCCACCCTGGGGCGCCTACTTCTTCTTGGCGTCCTTGTTCTCGGTGTCGCCGGAGAGCGCCGCGATGAAGGCCTCCTGAGGGACTTCGACGCGGCCCACCATCTTCATGCGCTTCTTGCCCTCCTTCTGCTTCTCGAGCAGCTTGCGCTTGCGGGTGATGTCACCGCCGTAGCACTTGGCGAGCACGTCCTTGCGCATCGCGCGGATGCTCTCGCGGGCGATGATGCGGGCGCCGATCGCCGCCTGGATCGGCACCTCGAACTGCTGCCGCGGGATCAGCTCGCGGAGCCGCCCGGTCATCAGCACCCCGTACGCGTACGCCTTCTCGCGGTGCACGATCGCGCTGAACGCGTCCACCGCCTCGCCCTGCAGGAGGATGTCCACCTTCACCAGGTCGGCCTCCTGCTGACCGGCGGGCTCGTAGTCGAGGCTCGCGTAGCCCTGCGTGCGGCTCTTCAGCGCATCGAAGAAGTCGAACACGATCTCGCCGAGCGGCAGCGTGTACTTGAGCTCCACCCGGTCCTCGCCGAGGTAGTCCATGCTCTTCATGGTCCCGCGGCGGCTCTGGCAGAGCTCCATGATCGCGCCGACGTAGTCCTTCGGCGCGAGGATCGACGCGTTGACGATCGGCTCGACGACCTTGTCGATCTTCCCGCCCGGATACTCGCTCGGGTTGGTGACCGTGACGGTCTTCTTGTCCTCGGTGGTCACGTCGTAGGGCACGCTCGGCGCCGTGGTGATGAGGTCGAGGTCGAACTCGCGCTGCAGCCGCTCCGTCACGATCTCCAGGTGCAGCAGGCCGAGGAAGCCGCAGCGGAAGCCGAAGCCGAGCGCGACCGACGTCTCCGGCTCGTACTGCAGGGCCGCGTCGGACAGCTTCAGCTTGTCGAGCGCCTCGCGCAGCGTCGGGTAGTCGCTCGCGTCGATCGGGTAGACGCCCGAGAACACCATCGGCAACGGATCGGTGTAGCCGGCGAGCGCCTCGGTGGCGGGCCGGCTGGCCGTCGTCACGGTGTCGCCCACCTTCGACTGGCGGACGTCCTTCACGCCGGTGATCAGGTAGCCGACCTCGCCGACGCCGAGCCCGTTCGTGATCGACGGCTCGGGCGAGCTGACGCCGATCTCGAGGATCTCGTGGGTGGCTCGCGTCGACATCATCTGGATCCGCTCGCGCGGGCCCAGCTTGCCGTCGATCATCCGGATGTAGGTGACGACGCCGCGATACGTGTCGTAGACGGAGTCGAAGATCATCGCCCGCGTCGGCGCCTCGGCGTCGCCTCGGGGGGCCGGGATGCGCTGGACGACGCGGTCGAGCAGCTCCTCCACGCCCATGCCGGTCTTCCCGGACACGCGCAGCACGTCCTCCGGGTCGCCGCCGATCAGCTGCGCCAGCTCCCGCGCGTACTTGTCGGGGTCGGCGGCCGGCAGGTCGATCTTGTTGAGGACCGGGATGATCTCGAGGTCGTTCTCGAGCGCCAGGTAGAGGTTCGCGAGGGTCTGCGCCTCGATGCCCTGCGCGGCGTCGACGAGGAGGATCGCGCCCTCACAGGCGGCGAGCGAGCGGGACACCTCGTAGGTGAAGTCGACGTGGCCGGGAGTGTCGATCATGTTGAGCGCGAAGGTGTCGCCGCCGACCTGCCACGGCATCCGGACGGCCTGGCTCTTGATCGTGATGCCGCGCTCGCGCTCGATGTCCATGCGGTCCAGGTACTGGGCGCGCATGTCGCGGTCGGAGACGACACCGGTGATCTGCAGCATGCGGTCGGCGAGCGTCGACTTGCCGTGATCGATGTGCGCGATGATGCAGAAGTTGCGGATCGCCGCGGGATCGGTGGCCGCAGGCTGGAGCGGTCGGAGGGCGCGGGGCATGGCGCTCCAGTCTCCCACGCCGCACCCGGCACCGCGTGCGGGCCGCGCTCGGGGAGCCCTCGGGGCCCGCCTCCCGCGCTCGGCGTCCGGGCCGGCACGATGGGGCGCGCGGATCCGGCGGGCAGCGGAGCGTGGCTACACTCCCCCGCATGCCGGTTCCCGACTTCATCCGCACTCTGCGCGAGAAGATCGGGACCGATCCGCTGTGGCTGGTGGGCGTCAGCGCGATCGTCCTCCGCGGCGACGAGGTCCTGCTCGCCCGCCGCGTCGACACCGGCCGGTGGTCGACCGTGTCCGGCATCGTCGAGCCCGGAGAGCATCCCGCCATCACCGCGGTGCGGGAGGTGCTCGAGGAGACCGGAGTAACGGCGGAGGTGGAACGGCTCGCGGCGGTGTCCGTCAGCCGCCCGATCACGTACCCGAACGGCGACCGCACCCAGTACACCGACCTCACCTTCCGCTGCCGGTACGTCTCCGGCGACGCCGTCGTCGGCGACGACGAGTCGCTGGAGGTCGCCTGGTTCCCGATCGATGCGCTGCCCGAGCTCGACGCCGGCTCCCTCCGCCGGGTGCATCGCGCCCTCTCCGCCGATCCGGCCGCGGCGCTCGACCTCGACCCCGTCTGAGAGCCCCAGGGCCGGGCAGGAGGCGCTCAGCAGCGCCCGGATAGGCTCGAGCCGTGGTTCCCTCGGTCGTCCTCGTCCACGGCATCCGGACCTCCGCCACCATGTGGCGCGCGCAGTCGGAGGCGCTCGACGCCGCGGGGGTGCCGCATCTCGCCGTCGACCTGCCCGGTCACGGCACCCGGCTCGGCGAGCGGTTCACGCTGGACGGCGCGCTCGACGTTCTCGACTCCGCTGTCGACTCCCTGCCCGGCCCGGTGATCCTCTGCGGCCTGTCGCTCGGCGGCTACCTCGGGCTTCACTGGGCGGGATCGCGCGGCGGCGACCGGATCGCCGGGATGATCGCCGCGGCCTGCGGCACCACGCCACGCGGGGCCGCACTGGCCGGCTACCGCGGTATAGCGGCGCTCATCGCCCGCCTGCCGGATCAGGGCGCCGGGATCAACCAGTTCATGATCGACCGCTTCGTGCCCGAGGAGACCCGCGAGGACGTGACGCGCGGCGGCGTCGCCCTCGACGTGATGGCCGACGGACTGGGCGCCATGGCGGGAGTGCGGCCCGTCGAATCGATCGCCCGGATCCGCGTGCCGCTCCTCCTGATCAACGGAAGGTTCGACCACTTCCGCCTGGAGGAGCGCCGCTACCTGGCGGCCGCCCGGGCACGGGACGGAGTGCCGGCGACGTGGTCCGAGCTGCTCATCGTGCCCGGCGCCAGCCACCTGGTGAGCCTCACCCAGCCGGAGGCGTTCACCCGCATCCTGCTCGGAGTCGTCGACGGGCTGCGGGAGGGCCTGCCCGCGGTGGCGGCTGCCGACTCGTCCTGGTAATGTCTTCTGTTGGCTTTGCGCCCGTTTCCAGGCGCCGCCGGCCGTTCCCGCGGAGGACCGCGAAGGCCGGCTCCCACAGTCCCTGACCAGCAGAAAGTACCCCCTTGGCAAACATCAAGTCCCAGCTCAAGCGCATCGGCACCAACAAGAAGGCGCACGACCGCAACAAGGCCGTGAAGAGCGAGCTCAAGACCCTGATCCGCACCACCCGCACGGCCATCGCCGCGGGCGACAAGGACAAGGCCACCGCCGCGCTCGGCGCCGCCGTCAAGAAGATCGACAAGGCCGCCTCCAAGGGCGTCATCCACAAGAACCAGGCCGCGAACCGCAAGTCCGCGATCGCGAAGCAGGTCGCCGCTCTCTGAGCAGCGACGCGTCCATGCAGAAGGCCCCGCTCCGGCGGGGCCTTCTGCGTTTCCGCAGCGGCCGAGAATCGGCGGAGGGCGGCGGGATCCCAGCGGCGCCGGGCGCTGCGGCCCGGGACGATAGGGCCATGACGCTGACCGACGCCCCGTCCCTGGCCGCCACCCACTTCGCCGCGAAGCTCGCCTTCGAGACC
>DATCMN010000412.1:0-3295 GCA_036563405.1 Naasia sp.
GGAACTGGACGCTGAAGGCCGGCACGTCGAGGCAGCGCAGCCCCTCGACGACGTCGTCGTTGAGGCCGACGTGGCTGACCTCGACCTGCCCGTAGGGCGTGTCCGTGGGCCGGTCGAGCGGCGCGTCGACGGCGAAGCCGTGGTTGTGGCTGGTCACCCGCACCGTGCCGCTGACCCGGTCGAGCACCGGCTGGTTGATGCCGCGGTGACCGAACGGGAGCTTGTAGGTGTCGAAGCCGAGCGCTCGGCCGAGCAGCTGGTTGCCGAAGCAGATGCCGAAGAACGGGGTGCCGCGGCTGAGCACCTGCTGGAGGAGCGCGACGTGATCGGCCGACGCCTCCGGGTCGCCGGGGCCGTTGGAGTAGAACACCGCGCTCGGGTCCAGCTCGAACAGCTCCTCCGCCGTCGTGGATTCGGGAACGACGTGCACGTCGAAGCCGCGCTCGGCGAGAGCGTGGATCGTGGCGGACTTGATGCCGAGGTCGAGGATCGCGACCGAGCCGATCCGCTCCGAGCTCGCGGGCACCGTGTAGCGGTCCTTCGTCGACACCTCCTGCGAGAGGTGCGCCCCCTCCATGCCGGGGCTCGACTGCACGAGGGCGAGCTGCTCCTCCTCGCTCAGCTCCGCATCGGCTCCCGAGAAGATGCCGGCGCGCATCGCGCCGCGGTCGCGGAGGTGCAGCGTCACGGCGCGGGTGTCGATGCCGCTGATCCCGACGACCCCCTGCGCCTCGAGGTCGTCGTCGAGGCTGCGGACGGCGCGGTGGTTGGACACCACGCGGGAGGGGTCGCGCACGATGTAGCCGGCCACCCAGATCCGAGCCGACTCCGGGTCCTCGTCGTTGACGCCGGTGTTGCCGATGTGGGGCGCGGTCTGCAAGACGATCTGGCCGGCGTAGGACGGGTCGGTCAGGGTCTCCTGGTAGCCGGTCATGCCTGTCGCGAAGACAGCCTCCCCGAAGGTGCGGCCGCGCGACCCGTAGGCCCGGCCGCGGAACCGGCGGCCGTCCTCCAGGACGAGGACGGCCTTCTCGCGTGCGATCACTCGGTGCTCCGATCGGTGGGGTCGGCAGTCGACGCTACCGAACCGCGAGCGGTCCGGGAGACGGCGCCGACCAGGGCGGATGCGTCCGCCGGGCGGGCCGGGCGCAGGTAGGTGTCGAGCTGCTGGTCGCCGAGCGTCCAGGCGAGCACGACGAGTCCGTCCGCCTCCACGCCCTTGTCGATGGCGTAGCTGGCGCGGCCGGCGCCGTCGAGGCTCGCGGCCGGGAGGAACGCGGCGTCGCGACCGGCGAGGGCCAGCGACGTCCCGGAGTCGAAGACCTGGACCGTGGCGGGGGCGCGCATGCCGAGGCCGGACACGACGACCCGCTCGAGCGGCTGACCGCGCAGCGTGGTGGCGACGTAGAGCGCGTCGACGGTCAGCTGCGGGACGCCGGGGTCCGCCGGAAGCGACGGCACGGTGTTCAGGTGCCGCTGGGAGCGGGCGCGCCGCCGCCAGCCCCACGCCATCCCGGCGACGGCCAGGAGGATGAGCGCGAGAACGACGAGGGTCGGCACGAGTCGGTCACCCACGGGCGGCCCCTTCTTCGCGAGATGACAGTTCTGGCTGCCATCTCACCGAGTTGCCCGCCGGAACTGCCATCTCGAGGATCGTCTGGTCACCCACGGGACGCCACCTCCTCCTCGGGGAGCAGCGCGCCGTCGAGAACGGTGGGCGCGCCGCGGTGGAAGGTCGCGATGACCCGGCCGGGCAGGGAGCGACCGAGGTACGGCGAGTTGCGGCTGCGGCCGTGCAGGTCGGTCTCGGCGAAGGCGCGGCGCGCGGCGGGATCGTAGAGCACGAGCTCGGGCGCCGAGCCGGCGGCGATCGCCTCTCCGTGGCCGCGGATGTCGCCGATCCGAGCGGGAGCCGCCGACATGACGCGCTCGACGCCCGCCCAGTCGAGCAGTCCCGTCTCGACCATGGCCTCGTGCACGACGGACAGCGCCGACTCGAGGCCCACCATCCCGTTCGCGGCGGCGCTCCACTCGGCGCTCTTGCTGTCGGCGGGGTGCGGGGCGTGGTCGGTGGCGACGGCGTCGATGGTGCCGTCCGCGAGCCCGGCGCGGACGGCGGCCACGTCGTCGCCGCCCCTGAGCGGCGGGTTCACCTTGAAGCGGGCGTCGTAGCCCTCCGCGAGCCGATCGGTGAGCAGCAGGTGGTGCGGCGTGACCTCGGCCGTCACCGCGATGCCGCGGGCTTTCGCCCAGCGCACGATCTCGACGGCGCCGGCCGTGGACAGGTGGCAGACGTGCAGGCGCGCGCCGGTGTGCTGGGCGAGGAGCACGTCGCGGGCGATGATCGACTCCTCGGCGACGGCGGGCCAGCCGGCGAGGCCGAGCTCGGCGCTGACCGGTCCCTCGTTGAGCTGGGCGCCCACGGTGAGGCGCGGCTCCTGGGCGTGCTGCGCGAGCACGCCGCCGAGCCCGCCGATGTACTCGAGCGCGCGCCGCATCAGGAGCGGGTCGGCGACGCAGAGGCCGTCGTCGCTGAACATCCGGACCCGGGCGCGGGACCGCGCCATCGCGCCGAGATCGGCCAGCTGGCTGCCCTCGAGGCCGCGCGTGACCGCGCCGATCGGCCGGACTGTGACGTAGCCGGCGGCGTCGCCGAGCGCCTGGACCTGTTCGACGACGCTCGCGGTGTCGGCGACGGGGTCGGTGTTGGCCATCGCGCTCACCGCGGTGTAGCCGCCCGCGGCGGCGGCCCTCGAGCCGGAGAGCACGGTCTCGGCGCCCTCGCCCCCGGGCTGGCGGAGGTGGGTGTGCAGGTCGACGAGGCCGGGCAGCGCGATCAGCCCCGTCGCGTCGATGCGCGTCGCGCCGGCGCGGCTGATACCGGTGCCGACCTCCGCGACGATGCCGCCCTCGAGGAGGATGTCGGCGGTCCGGCCGTCCGTGAGGGCGGCGCCGGCGATCAGGTACGCGGTCACGCGGCACCTCCGGTGCGAGTCGGGACGGGCATCATGCCGCTCCTCCGGTGAGGGTCAGGTAGAGCGCGGCCATGCGAGTGGAGACGCCGTTGGCCACCTGCTCCCGCACGGTGCTCCGCGGCGAGTCGGCGGCCTCGGAGGCGATCTCGAACCCGCGGTTCATCGGCCCGGGGTGCATGACGATCGCGCGCTCCGGCAGGGCGCGGAACCGGGCGCCGCTCAGGCCCCAGCCCGCCGCGTACTCGCGGGTGCTCGGGAAGAAGGCGTCGCTCATCCGCTCCTTCTGGACGCGCAGCATCATCACGGCGTCCGGTCCCTCC
>DATCMN010000437.1:0-5401 GCA_036563405.1 Naasia sp.
GGGAGGGGGCCGTCGGCCGGCGCGGGGACGTCGATCCAGGTCTCCGGGTCGAACGCGTCGCCCTTGCCGAGCAGGCCGCGGCCGGCGAACCCGGAGACGAGGGTGCCCCGGGTGCCCCGCACCTCCAGGGCGGAGGCGCCCGGCGTGGTGACGTTGCTCGACTCGATCACGGCGAGCGCGCCGCCGGGGTAGCGGAGCGTGACGACGGCGTTGTCCTCGAGGGCGTGGCCGGTGACGCTGGCGTAGACGGCGGTGACGCTCTCCGGGGTCGGCCCGAGCAGGTGCTGGGTGAGGTAGACGGCGTGGCAGCCGAGATCGGTGAGCGCCCCGCCGATCGCGTCCGCCGGGTGGTAGAACCGCTCCGGCAGCCAGCCCGCGATGGAGCCGTCGTGGGCGAGGCGCACGCGGACGTAGGTGATGTCCCCGAGAGAGCCGTCGCCGATCCGGTCAGCGATCGCGGACGTCGCCCCTTCGGTGAGCCGGGGCAGCGAGACGACGAGGCTGACCCCTGCGGAGCGGGCGGCGTCGATCAGCTCCTCGCACTCGGCCGCGGTCGGTGCCAGCAGCTTCTCCGTGAAGACGTGCTTCCCGGCGGCGATCGCCCGGCCGATCACATCGGTGTGGGCGCCGGTAGCGGTGGTGACGACGATGCCGTCGAGGTCCGGGCGGGCGAGGAGGGCGTCGAGGTCGGCCTCGAACGGGATCCCGAGTCCGGCGGATCCCGCCCGCCCGCGCTCGGGGTCGTCGTCCCAGGCGGCGACCAGCCGGGCGCCATCGAGGTCCGCGAGCTGCGCGGCGTAGTCCTCCGCGTGCACGTGCCAGAAGCCCACGAGGGCGATGGACAGCGGTGTCGGCAAGAGGTTCTCCGGGGGTGGAAGGGTGTGTGGGAACGATGCCATACCGGCGCCGTGCCCCGACCATAACTTCTGCTCCGGAGCAGTCGCCAGTCGCCGCGCACAGGTCGGCGCTCGGCGTGTGATCAGCGCCGCCGGCACGCGCTTCCCCCACTTGCTCTAGGACAGTCAACGATATATCGTTACCTATCGCTGCTTCGCACCTGCGGCGGCGAATCCCGTGAAAGGCCCCGGTCTGCCCCCCTTCCCCTCCTTCCCGCCCGCCGCCTGGGGCGACGTGTCAGCCCCGCGACGTAGGCTCCTCCGGTGAGCATCGCCGGACGCCCCGGACGCGGTCCCGGACCGCGCGACGAGGACGCGGCGCGCGCGGCGATCCAGTCGGCTCCGCGCATCGATCACCTGCTGCGCCGCATTGGCGGCCTGTTCGCCCCGCACAAGGCGATGCTGACCCTCACCATCACGCTCGTCCTGATCGACGCGGCGCTCACCGTCGTGCCGCCGCTGCTCACCCAGCAGGCGTTCGACAGAGGCCTCTTCCCGGAGGGCGGGCCGGACGTCCCGGTGCTGCTGGAGCTCGTCGGGCTGATGATCCTGGTGTGGGTCTTCTCCGCCGGCCTCGGGGTCTGGCAGAGCTACCTGACCTCGAGTGTCGGTAACAAGGTGATGGGCGCGATGCGCGTCGACCTCTTCCGCCACCTGCAGGCGATGGAGCTCGGCTTCTTCACCCGCACCAAGACGGGCATCATCCAGTCCCGGCTCGCCAACGATGTGGGCGGCGTGGCCGGCGTGCTGAGCAACACCGTGTCGAGCGTCATCGGCAACGTGGTCACGGTGATCGCCGCGTTCGTGGCGATGCTGCTGCTCAGTTGGCAGCTCACCCTCATCGCCGTGATCCTGCTGCCCGCACTCGCGTTCGCGCAGCGGCGGGTGGGACGCATCCGCGCCCGCATCGCCACGCAGACGCAGGAGTCGCTGTCCGAGATGACGGCGATCACCCAGGAGGCGCTGAGCGTCTCCGGCGTGCTGCTCGCGAAGAGCTTCGGCCAGGAGAAGGCCGAGAACGACAGGTACGCGGCCGAGAACGGCCGGCAGATCCGCCTGCAGGTGCGTCAGGCGATGAGCGGTCAGGGCTTCTTCGCCTTCGTGCAGATCTTCCTCTCCGTCGTGCCGGCGATCGTCTACCTGGTCGCCGCGTTCCTCATCACCGGCGGCGCCGACATCACCCCGGGCACCATCGTCGCCTTCACCACGGTGCAGGCGCGGCTGATGTGGCCGCTGCTCGGGCTCATGCGGGTCGCGCTCGACCTGCAGACCTCGGGGGCGCTGTTCGCCCGCATCTTCGAGTACTTCGACCTGGTGCCGGCGATCCGGGACACCGACGACGCGGTTCGCCTCGGTGCGGACGCCGGCCTGGGTGCCGTCGAGTTCCGCGACGTCACCTTCCGCTACCCGGGGGTCGGACCGGAGTCCCGGCCGACGCTCGACGGCGTCTCCTTCCAGGTCGAGCCCGGTCAGTTCGTCGCCTTCGTCGGCCCGTCCGGCGCGGGGAAGACGACGATCTCGTACCTCATCCCGCGGCTCTACGACGTGAGCGGCGGCTCGGTGCTCTTCGCCGGGCACGACGTGCGCGACCTCACTCAGGATTCGCTGCGGGAGCAGATCGGCATCGTCAGCCAGGAGACCTACCTCTTCCACGCGACGATCCGCGACAACCTGCGCTACGCGCGCCCGGACGCGACCGATGAGGAGATCGCGCACGCGGCGGAGCTCGCGAACATCGCGGAGACCATCGAGTCGTTCCCCGAGGGGTACGACACCGTGGTGGGCGAGCGGGGGTACCGGCTGTCGGGCGGGGAGAAGCAGCGCATCGCGATCGCCCGGGTGATCCTCAAGGACCCGGCGGTGCTGATCCTCGACGAGGCCACCAGTGCCCTCGACTCGCTCTCCGAGCGCGCGGTGCAGGCGGCGCTCGACACCGCCTCCCGTGGCCGCACCACTATCGCGATCGCCCACCGCCTGTCCACAGTCGCGAGCGCGGATGTGATCCACGTCGTGGAGAAGGGGCGCATCGTCGAGAGCGGCACCGCGGCGGAGCTCGGCGGGCGCGGCGGCCTGTACGCGCGCCTCGCCGCCCAGCAGAGCGCTTGAGCCTCACCCGGGCGCCGCGGTCGTGTGTAGGATCGACCCGTGTTCTGCATGACGTGTTGCTGTCGCTGACCCCGACACCCGTCCACCCTGCCCTCGCGCGTCGCGAGGCCTCTCAGAAGAGCGAACACCCATGAAGTACGCATCCTCCGTCCTCGACCTCATCGGGAACACCCCGCTCGTCCGCCTCGGACCCGTGGCTGCCGCGGTCCGGCCGACGATCCTCGCCAAAGTCGAGTACCTGAACCCGGGCGGCTCCAGCAAGGACCGCATCGCGGCGAAGATCGTCGACGACGCCGAACGGCGCGGGCTGCTGAAGCCCGGCGGCACCATCGTCGAGCCCACCTCCGGGAACACCGGCGTGGGTCTCGCCCTCGTCGCCCAGCAGCGCGGCTACCGCTGCGTCTTCGTCGTGCCCGACAAGGTGGGCGAGGACAAGCGCAACGTCCTCCGTGCGTACGGTGCCGAGGTCGTCGTCACCCCCACCGCCGTCGCGCCGGACGATCCCGCCTCCTACTACGGCGTCTCCGACAGACTGGCACGCGAGATCCCGGGCGCCTTCAAGCCCGACCAGTACTCGAATCCGAACGGCCCCCTCTCCCACTACGAGACGACGGGGCCGGAAATCTGGCGGGACACCGACGGGAAGATCACGCACTTCGTGGCGGGTGTGGGCACCGGCGGGACGATCAGCGGCGTCGGGCGGTACCTCAAGGAGGTCTCCGGCGGTGCTGTGCAGGTGATCGGCGCCGACCCCGAGGGCTCCGTGTACTCCGGGGGGACCGGACGGCCGTACCTCGTCGAGGGCGTCGGTGAGGACTTCTGGCCGAGCGCCTACGACCCCTCGGTCGTCGACTCGGTGATCGCCGCGTCCGACGCGGAGTCGTTCGCCCTCACGCTGCGCCTGGCGCGCGAGGAGGGGCTCCTCGTCGGCGGCTCGAGCGGCCTCGCCGTCTCCGCCGCGCTCACGGCGGCCGCGGACCTGCCCGCCGACGCGGTGGTCGTCGTGCTGCTGCCGGACGGCGGCCGCGGCTACCTCGGCAAGATCTTCAACGACGGCTGGATGCGCTCGCACGGCTTCGAGACCGTCGCCGGGGAGCGGACCGTCGCGGACGCGCTGCACGCCAAGGCGGGCGGGCTGCCCGACCTTGTCTACGCGCCGCCGAGCGCCACGGTCCGCGACTCGATCGCGACGATGCGGCAGTACGGCGTCAGCCAGCTGCTCGTCCTCAGCGCGAAGCCGCCCGTCGTGCTCGGCGAGGTGCTCGGCGCCGTGGGGGAGCGCGAGCTGCTCGACGCGGTGTTCAGCGGCGGGGCGAGTCTCGACGACCCCGTCTCCTCCGTGCTCGGCGCGCCCCTGGCCCTGATCGGTGCGAGCGAGCCGCTGTCGGCGGCCCGTTCCGGGCTCGCCAGTGCCGATGCCCTGCTCGTCGCCGAGGGCGGCAAGCCCATCGGCGTGCTCACCCGCTCCGACCTTCTCGGCTACCTGTCGGCCTGAGCCGACGCCAACCTAAGAACAAGAGGACTCCCCGTGTCCCACGGCTTCAACACGCGCGCCATCCACGCCGGCCAGGATCCCGACGCCGCGACCGGCGCGGTCACCCCGCCCATCCACCAGACCTCCACCTTCGTGCAGGACGGCATCGGGGGTCTCCGCGGCGGCTACGAGTACGGGCGCAGCGGCAACCCCACGCGGGACGCCCTGCAGACCCAGCTCGCCGCACTCGAGGGTGCCTCGCGCGCCCTGGCGTTCTCCTCGGGTCTCGCCGCCGAGGACGCGCTGCTGCGCGCGGTCCTCCGTCCGGGCGACCACGTGGTGATCGGCAACGACGTCTACGGCGGCACCCACCGACTGCTCGCGAAGATCCTCGGACCGTGGGGCGTCGAGGTCACCGACGTCGAGATGGCGGACCTCGACGAGGTGCGGGCGGCGCTCCGGCCCGGCTCCACCAAGGTGCTGTGGGTGGAGACCCCGAGCAACCCGCTCATGAAGATCACCGACATCGCCTCTCTCGCCGAGGTGGGCCGCTCGGCAGGGGCCACTGTGGTGGTCGACAACACGTTCGCCTCGCCCTACCTGCAGCAGCCGCTGTCGCTCGGCGCCGACGTGGTGGTGCACTCCATGACGAAGTACCTCGGCGGGCACTCCGACGTGCTGGGCGGGGCCATCGTCACGAGCGACGAGGAGCTCGCCGAGAAGGTCGGCTTCCTGCAGTTCGCGGCCGGCGCCGTGCTCGCGCCGTTCGAGGCGTGGCTCACCACGCGCGGCATCAAGACCCTGGGCGTGCGCATGGACCGGCACTCCGCGAACGCCCGCGCCGTCGCCGAGCACTTCGTCGGGCACCGGGACGTCGAGACCGTCTACTACCCGGGTCTCGACACCCACCCCGGGCACGAGCTCG
>DATCMN010000476.1:0-2485 GCA_036563405.1 Naasia sp.
AGAAGAGCGGCGTCCCGCCTACCTGGTCGGCGACTCGGCCGGCGGCGGGCTGGCACTCGCCGCCCTGCAGGAGGCGCAGCGGACCGACCCGGGGCGGGTGCTCGGTGCCACGCTGATCTCGCCGTGGCTCGATCTCGCGATGCGGAACCCGGAGATCGCCGTGATCGAGCCGCACGACCCGTGGCTGAGCCGGTCCGCGCTGCGCGTGGTCGCCCGGGCGTGGGCGGGCGGCCTGTCGATGGACGATCCGAGGGTGAGCCCGCTTCTCGGTCGCCTCGACGATCTGCCGCCGCTCCAGGTGTTCGCCGGGACCCGCGACATCACCGTCGCCGACTGCCGGGTGCTGCGCGACCGGATGGCGGGGGCGCCGGGCTTCTCATACGACGAGGTGCAGGACGCGCTGCACGTCTACCCGCTCGTGCCGGCCCCCGAGCGGCACGCCGCCCGCCGCGCGATGGTCGGCCGCATCCGCTCGGTGCTGCCGCGAGCCTGACTGTCCACGGGTTGCCTTCCGTGGCAGATGCGGCGTGAAGTGGTCGATATTCCGGCCACATGGCGCCGGATCGTGCAGCTGAGGAGGGCGGATGGCGGAGTTCGCGCGGCCGGGCGCCGAGCAGTGGGTGCCCGACGGAGCAGGCGTCGCGGAGCTGCGTGCGGCGGCTCCGGACTGTCGCGGCTGCGAGCTGTACCGGGACGCGACCCAGGTGGTGTTCGGCACCGGACCGGAGCGCGCACGGCTGATGCTGGTCGGCGAGCAGCCGGGCGACTCCGAGGACCGGCAGGGAGAGCCGTTCGTCGGACCGGCCGGGAAGCTCCTCGGCGACGCTCTGGCCGAGGCGGGCATCGCCCTGGATGACGCCTACGTGACGAACGCCGTGAAGCACTTCCGCTTCGAGCTGCGCGGCAAGCGCCGCATCCACAAGTCGCCCGCCGTCGCGCACATCGGCGCCTGCAATCCCTGGCTGGAGGCGGAGCTGCGGGCCGTCCGGCCGGAGGTCGTGGTCGCGCTGGGCGCGACAGCCGCCCGCGGCGTGCTGGGGAGGACGGCGCGCGTGGGCGCCGAGCGCGGACGGGAGCTGCCGGATCGGGTCGCGGCGGCCTCCGACGCCCGGATCCTGCTCACCGCCCATCCGTCCGCGGTGCTCCGCCTCCGCGGCACCCCCGACTTCGACCCCGAGTTCGCGGCCCTCGTCGCCGACCTCCGCACCGCCGCCGCCCTCCTCGCCTAGCCATCAGCGAAGGCCGACCTTCAACAGGCTGTCTTGCCTTCAACAGGCTGCAATCGGTCGTCTCGGCCTGTTGGCGGGAAAGCAGCCTGTTGAGGGCGAGTTCCCGGCCGATTCTGCCTGCTGAGCGAGGTCAGTCGTAGTGGGCTTCAGCCCACCAGGTGCCGTCCTCGAGGAGCAGGAGCCAGGCCTCGCCGTCCTCGCCGACCACCTGGAAGCGGGAGACGCTGCGGCCCCGCTCCGCATCCCACCAGCGCTCCTCGACGGGCCACGGTCCCGCCCATGCCTGCACCGCCACGGCGCGGCCGGTGCCCGGTGCGGCGAATCGGGCCGGGGGAGCGGAGACGGCGCCGCGCTCGTCGACGGTGACCGGGGAGCCGTCCGGGGCGAGCAGCGAGCAGGCCCGTCGCTCCGGGAACACCGTCGCGGGTGCCGGTCCCGGCAGCGCACCCGGCCACGGACGGGCCGCATCACGCTCGACGAGCGGCCGGTCGCCCCACGGCACGAGCACCTGCCGCTCGGCGAGCATCCGGCCGCCGCCGATCGTCGCGGTCAGCACCGCCTCGTGCCCCAGCATGCTCTGCACGCGGGACAGCCCGTGGTGGATCCGCTCATCCGGCGCGGCGCCCCACAGCCCCTCCTCGTGCCCGGAGGCGGCGTCGACGCTCGCCGGCAGGATCCGCACCCGGGCGATGGGGGAGCCGAGCCCCGAGTCGATGGCGCCGGTGCCCTGCAGCTGCCAGCGCACCCGGTCGACGACCTCCGCGGCGGTGAAGGATCGCGGGTGCAGCCAGGTCCGCTCGGACAGCCCGCCGCGCTCGTCGGTGACCTCGATCCGCACCGCGGTGACGACGAGGGCGAGCCCGGTGAGCCGCTCCAGGAACCTGTCGGCGGAGGTGCGGACCGCGAAGGTGACCTGGTCGATCCTGTCGAGCGGCGGCTCGAACTCGGCCACCACGTCGAGCTCGTCGGGCGGCACCCGGGGCACGACGGAGCGGCCGTCCCGGCCGGCGGCGAGCCGGTGGGCCAGCGCGCCCTCCGCGCCGAACCGGGTGCGGACCTCCAGCTCGGGCAGCGCCGCGAACGCGCCGAGGGTGGGCAGGCCGAGCCGCTTGAGCAGCACAGCGAGGGCGGGCAGACCGAGTAGGGCCACAGGCATCGGCGCGAGGAAGGCGGGGGAGGCGCCCGCCGGGATGATCCGCACCCGATCCCCGCGGGCGGCCCGGGCCGCCTGCTCCGCGGCGAACGGCCCGTCGGCG
>DATCMN010000478.1:0-5250 GCA_036563405.1 Naasia sp.
CGACGGCGCTGTTGCCACGGAACGGCTGGCGCCCCGTGAGCATCTCGAACAGGACGAGGCCGGTGGAGTAGAGGTCGGTCCTGGCGTCGACGGACTCGCCGCGCGCCTGCTCCGGCGAGAAGTACGCGGCGGTCCCGAGGATCGCCGTGGTCTGAGCCACTGTCGCAGACGAGTCGGAGACGGCGCGAGCGATGCCGAAGTCCATCACCTTCACCTGGCCGGTGCGGGTGATCATGATGTTGCCCGGCTTGATGTCGCGGTGCACGACTCCGGCGCGGTGCGAGTACTCGAGTGCGGTCAGGATTCCATCGACGATGTGCACGGCCTCGGCCGGCTCCAGCGGGCCCATCCCGATGATGTCCTTCAGGAGCTTGCCGTCGACGTACTCCATGATGATGAACGGAACGGGGCTCTCCACCCCGTTCGCGTCGCGCACTATCTCCTCGCCCGCGTCGAAGACCCGGACGATCGTGGGGTGGGCCATGCGGGCAGCCGCCTGCGCCTCCTGCCGGAAGCGTGAGCGGAAGGCGGGGTCGCCGGTGAGCGAGGACTTGAGGAGCTTGATCGCGACGGTGCGCCCGAGCCGGATGTCCGTCCCGAGGTACACGTCCGCCATGCCGCCCCGCCCCAGCAGTGAGCCGACCTGGTAGCGGCCTGCGAGCAGCCGTCCGGTGACCTTGGACACCGGTGAGGGTCCCGTCGATGTCGCCACGTCGCCTGCCGTCACTCGTCGGCCGGCGGCTCGGCGGGCGCCACGACCTCGATGACCAGGGTGCCGGAGGTCGGCGACGTCCGCGATCCGCAGTTGGCGACGTAGTTCACGGTCACCTGGCTGGGGGCGTCCGGGATGTCGATGTTGTTGTAGTTGGTCTGACCGGCGCCCAGCGAGTAGCTGCCGTTGCTCGCCGGATCGGCGCCCGCGATGTTGATCGTGTAGCCGCTCCTGCTGGTTCCGGCGGGGCAGCCGTTGAAGGCCGTCCACTGGACGTTGATGTCGCCCTCGGTCCCGGCTTCGATCGGGGGAGTGGGCGACTGCAGGGTCGGCGCCGCCGGTGCGGGTATCTCGGCCTGCGGGGCGAAGTAGGTGACGGTCACCGTGGTGCCCGGTGCGAGATTGCCGTTGGGGTTCACGTCGTAGACGAGGCCCGCCTGCTCCTCGGTCTCGGCGGCGTTGCCCTCCTGCAGCGCGACATCCAGGCCGAGGCCCTGCAGCTCGGCCTCGACGTCCGCGAAGGGGCGGTCGAGGTAGGCCGCCTCGTCGACCGCGACAGCGGTCGGCGTGGGCGTCGTGGAGGGGGTGACGGAGGGCGTCGGCGTGCTCGAGGTCGGGGTCGTCACGGGCGTGGAGCTGGGGGCGGCGCCCGTCCGCGGGTTGAGCATGAGCGCGATGACGATGCCGATGAGGGCGAGCGCGAGGACCGAGACCGCGATGATCAGCGGGATCGTCCACGGGTTGCGGCGCCGCTCCTCCTCCTCGTCCTGCACGGCCACGGCGGCGGTGCCACCTGCGGCTGCGAGGCCGGCGCCGACGGGCAGGATGGTGGTGGCCTGGTTGGCGGCGGAGTTCTGCGAGGGGTAGAGCTGCGTGGAGGCCTGCGTGGCGGGAAGCGTCGAAGCGCCGTGCGGGAGGACGCCCGGCACGGCGGCGGCTGCGGCGGCCAGGTCTCCCCGACGGAGGGCCTGCGCGGCGCGCGCGAGGTTGGCCGCGGACGCGGGGCGCTCCGAGGGGCTCTTCGCGATGCAGGCCAGGACCAGGTTCCGGACGGGCTCCGGGATGGTCGGCGAGAGGTCGGGCGGGGTCTCGTTGATCTGCGCCATCGCGATGGCGACCTGCGACTCCCCGGTGAACGGGCGGCGGCCGGCCAGCGCCTCGTACGCGACGATGCCGAGCGAGTAGATGTCCGTGGCAGGGGACGCGGGATGTCCGCTCGCCTGCTCCGGCGACAGGTACTGGACGGTGCCCATCACCTGGCCGGTGGCCGTCAGCGGGACCTGGTCCGCGATGCGGGCGATGCCGAAGTCGGTGATCTTGACGCGTCCGTCGGGCGTGATGAGGAGGTTGCCCGGCTTGATGTCGCGGTGCACGAGCCCGGCCGCGTGGGCGGCCTGCAGGGCGGACGCGGTCTGCGCGACGATGTCGAGCACCCTGTCTGTGGGAAGCACGCGCTCGCGCTCGATGATGGTGGAGAGCGCCTCGCCGGGCACCAGCTCCATCACGAGGTAGGCGCTGCCCTCCTCCTCGCCGTAGTCGTAGACGTTGGCGATGCCTTCGTGGTTCACGAGCGCGGCGTGCCGGGCCTCGGCGCGGAAGCGCTCGAGGAAGCCGGGGTCGCCGAGGTACTCGTCCTTCAGGATCTTGATCGCCACGGTGCGCCCGATGACGAGGTCCGTCGCCTCCCACACCTCGCCCATGCCGCCGATGGCGACGCGGTTCGAGAGTTGGTAGCGACCGCCGAAGGTGATCCCCGTCACCGGCCTCATCTGTTCAGCACCGCCTCAATAACCTGCTTGGCGATGGGCGCGGCGACCCGGTTTCCGAAACCGGTCTGGCCGAGCCCACCCCCGTTCTCCACTACGACCGCGACCGCGATCTCCGGGTTGTCCGCCGGTGCGAATCCCGTGAACCACAGCGTGTACGGAGCATCCCCACCGTTCTCCGCAGTGCCCGTCTTACCGGCCACGCTGACGCCGTCTATTCTCGCATTACTGGCCGCGCCGTTCTCCACGCCCTGCACCATCATCTGGGTCATCGTTGCGGATGTGTTAGCACTGACCGGCCGGCCGAGCTCCTCCTGCTGGAAGTCCTCGACGACCGTCAGGTCGGGGGAGAGGATCTGCTCGACGAGCGTCGGTTTCATGAGGGTCCCCCCGTTGGCGATGGCCGCGGACACCATCGCGATCTGCAGCGGCGTTGCTCGGTCGTCGTACTGACCGAAGGCGGACAGCCCCACCTGGGCGGAGTCCATGCCGCTCGGGTAGGTGCTGGGCGTCACCCGGATCGGGATGGCGAGGTCCTGGTTGAAGCCGAACGCCTCCGCCATGTCGCGGATCGGCTCCTCGCCGAGCGTGATGCCCACCTGGGCGAAGATCGTGTTGCAGGACAGCCGGAGCGCCGTGGCGATCGTCGCCTGGTCGCCGCCGCCGCAGGCCCCCCCGCCCGAGTTGGTGACGTCGACCGACGTGTCGGGCAGGGTGAAGGCGACGGGGTTCGGGAACGCCGTCTCCGGGTTCATCTGCCCGCTCTCGAGCGCCGCTGCGGTGACGACCACCTTGAAGGTGGAGCCCGGCGGGTTGAGGTCGCCGCCGATCGCGCGGTTCTGCAGAGGCTGGTTGGGGTCGTTCAGCAGCGCTTGGTAGGCCTCCTCGACGGCGGCGCCGTCGTGCGAGGCGAGCGGGTTCGGATCGAAGCCCGGCTTGGAGACGAGCGCGAGGATCTTGCCGGTGGACGGCTCGATCGCGACCACCGCGCCCTGCTGGTCGCCGAGCGCGTCGTAGGCCGCCTGCTGGGCGACGGGGTCGATGGTCAGCTCGACCGAGTCGCCCTGCGGCTCCTGGCCGGTGACGATGTCGCCCAGCTGATCGAAGAACTGGCCGCTCGAGATGCCGCTCAGCTTCTCGTTGAGCGCGCCCTCTATGCCGGTCGGCTCGCCGTTCAGGGTCAGGTACCCGGTGACGGAGGAGTAGAGGTCGCCCAGCGGGTACTGCCGCTGGTACTGGTAGACGTCGTCGGCGGGGATCGACTCCGCGATGGGCTGGCCGTCGACCAGGATCGAGCCGCGCTGCGCCGAGTAGCTCTGGTAGAGGGTCCGCACGTTGCGATCGTCCGCGCGCAGGTTGTCCACCTGGAACACCTGGATGATGCTGGTCGCGCCGAACAGGACGGCGAACATGAGCACGACGAGGATGCTGACCCGCTTCAGCTCGCGGTTCATATGACGAGCCTCGGCTGGTTGCGGACCGTGTCGGAGATGCGCAGGAGCAGCGCGGCGATGATCCAGTTCGCCACCAGCGACGATCCGCCGGCTGCGAGGAACGGCGTGGTCAGGCCGGTCAGCGGGATCACCCTCGTCACTCCGCCGATGACGATGAAGCACTGCAGCGCGAGGACGAAGGACAGCCCGATGGCGAGCAGCTTGCCGAAGTCGTCCTGGCCGGCGAAGCCGATCCGGAAGCCGCGAGAGATCAGCAGCAGGTAGAGGGCGAGGACGACGAAGACGCCCGTGAGGCCGAGCTCCTCGCCGAGGGTCGCGATGATGTAGTCGCTCTGCGCGACAGGCGTGACATCCGGCATGCCCTGGCCGAGCCCCGTCCCGATGAGCCCGCCGTTGGCGAGACCGAAGAGGCCCTGGACGAGCTGGAACGAGCCGCCGTCGCGCGCGTACACGTCGGGGTTGAACGCGTCGAGCCAGTTGGTGAGGCGGCCGTTGACGTAGTCGAGGGTCTGGCTGGCGAGCAGCGCGCCGCCCACGAAGAGCAGCAGGCCGAGCAGGATCCAGCTGAACCGGCCTGTCGCGACGTAGATCATGACGAGGAACAGGCCGAAGTACAGCAGGGCCGTGCCCAGGTCGCGCTGGAACACGATCACGCCCATCGTGACGGCCCACACGACGAGGATCGGGCCCAGGTCGCGAACGCGGGGCAGCTGCAGGCCGAGCACCCGGCGTCCGACGATCGACAGCGAGTCGCGGCGCGACACGAGGTAGCCGGCGAAGAAGACCGCGAGCACGATCTTCGCGATCTCACCCGGCTGGAAGGAGAACGGCCCGATCGCGATCCACACCCGCGCGCCGCTGATGGTCCGTCCGATCCCCGGCAGCAGCGGCAGGAGCAGCAGGGCGAACGACACGAGCATCGCAAGGTAGGTGTAGCGCTGCAGGATGCGGTGGTTGCGCACGACCACCAGGACGACGATCGCGGCGACGATCGCGATCGTGGTCCAGACGATCTGCCGCACGGCCACCGACTCCCAGCCGGTGACGCCCTCCGCGATGTCGATCCTGTAGATCCCCGCGAGGCCGATCCCGTTCAGCAGGGTGGCGATGGGCAGCACGAACGGGTCGGCCTCGGCTGCGAGGAACCGCAGCACGAGGTGCACGATCAGGGTCAGCAGCGAGAGGCCGGCGACGAGGATCACGATCGTCGGCTCGATGGCGCCGAGCGAGCCCAGCTGGACGAGGACGACGGCGGCCGCGTTGATCGCCCAGACGATGACGAGGAGGGCGAGCTCCATGTTGCGGAGGCGCTTCGGCT
>DATCMN010000479.1:0-6443 GCA_036563405.1 Naasia sp.
GGTGACGTCGCCGCCCGTCGCCTCCTCGAGCCAGCCCTGGTCCTTGATGATCAGGCTGAGCGGGTTGTAGGTGGCGAAGTCGATGTTCAGCTCGTCGCTGCTCCACCCCTCGGCCGCGGCGGGCGACTCCGAGGGCTCGGCCGCGACGGCGGAGCCCTCGCCTGCCGCGCAGCCGGACAGCGCGAGGAGGGCGACGGTCCCGAGCGGGACGAGGATTCGGAGCTTGTCGGTGCGGGGCATCTCGGCGTTCCTTCTGGTGAGGGAGTCGGTTGGCTGTGGTCAGGACGAAGGGGAGGGGGCGCCGCCGGCCCGGTGGTGGCTCTCGACCCCGAGACCGTCGAGGAGGCGTGCCCGCAGCGCGGCGAGCGTCGCATCCCCGCGGTCGCGCGGTCGGGAGGCGGTCACCTCGGTGATGGATCGGATGACCGAGCCCTCCCCGGGGCGGCCCGGCTCCTCGGCGAGGAGGACGACCCGGTCGGCGAGGTAGAGCGCCTCGTCGACGTCGTGGGTGACGAGGACGACGGTGGTCGGCTCCCAGGTGTGGATGTCGAGGAGCAGGTCCTGCATCTTCAGCCGGGTGAGGGCGTCGAGAGCGCCGAACGGCTCGTCAAGGAGGAGGACGCTGGGATTGCGGGCCAGGGCGCGTGCGAGGGAGACGCGCTGCGCCATTCCGCCCGACACCTGACGCGGGCGCAGCGAGGCCGACTCGGTGAGCTGCACGAAGTCCAGCAGCTCCGCGACGCGGGCCGAGCGGTCCTCGCGCGACGTGCCGCGCTGGAGTCCGAGGTCGACGTTGTGCGAGAGGGTTCGCCAGGGCAGGAGCCGGGGTTCCTGGAAGGCGATGGCGCTGCGCTGATCGGTGCGGACGACGGGGCTGCCGTCGATCCGCACTTCGCCCTCATCCGGGAAGTCGAGGCCGCTGATCTGCCGGAGCAGAGTCGACTTGCCGCAGCCGGACGGACCGAGGAGGGCCACGATCTCGCCCGCGCGGATGGAGAGCGACACGTCGCGCAGGACCACCCGGTCCTCGCCCGTCGAGGAGGGGAAGTGCCGGCCGACACCCTCCAGGGTCACCGGCAGAGCGGGCGCGGTGGCGCGCTGCAGCGTCGGGGCGGAGGTCATGAGGCGACGGTAGGGGCCGCTCGGGCGTCGCCGTCTGCCGGGTGTAACGGAGGGAAAGACGCCGTAACACGGAGAAAGGGGAGGGAGCCATGCGCGAAGATGCCCGCCTCTTTCCGTGGAGGCTGGCGCGAGTCCGCCGCGTGTGCCATTATTCATAACCACTTGGTTATCAAGGTCGATGAGAAACGAGGAGGCGGGATGTCGGCGGACGAGGACCGGCTCACGGGCGTCTTCGCAGCCCTCGCCGACCCCACCCGGCGCGCCATCCTGCAGCGCCTCACCACCGGCGACGCGACGGTGGCGCAACTCGCCGAGCCCTTCGCGATGAGCCAGCCGGCGGTCTCCAAGCACCTCAAGGTGCTCGAGCGTGCCGGTCTCATCACCCGCACCCCCGTGGCGACAGCGCGGCTCAGCCACCTGGAAGCGCAGCCCCTCCAGGAGGCGACGGAGTACATGGAGCGCTACCGCCGGTTCTGGACGGAGAGCTTCGACAGGCTCGACGCCGCCCTCGCCGCCTACCTCATCGAGCATCCCGACGAGCGGATCCCCGACACGCCACCCACAACCCCGAGGAAGAACGACGATGACTGATTCCCCACCCGTCACGGACCGTGACGTCTACATCACCCGGGCGTTCGCCGCCCCGCGCGCGGTCGTCTGGCGGTTCTTCACCGACCCGGCGCTGCTGGCCACCTGGTTCGGCCCCACGGGCTTCTCGGTGCCGGTCGACTCGGTGACCGTCGAGCCGCGTGTCGGGGGCGCCTGGAACCTCACCATGGTGGGGGAGTCCGGCGAGCAGGCGCCCATCACCGGCATCCTCACCGCGGTCGAGCCGCCCGAGTACCTCGAGGTGCGGCTGGGGGCTCAGACGCTGGAGGGCGAGCTCGAGGACATCGTGCTGCGCATCCGGCTCCACGACCACGGCGACAGGACGCGGGTGACTCTGCACCAGGGCCCTTTCCCGGCAGACGAGATGCGCGACATGACAGCCGACGGCTGGGAGCAGTCGTTCGTCAAGCTGGACCGCGAGCTTGAGGCGGCCGACCGATGAGCGCCGCCGAGAAGCCGCGCAGCGACGTCTCCTTCGCGACGAGCGCCGACGGCACGAGGATCGCCTACGAGAAGGTGGGGTCGGGGCCGGCGCTGGTCCTCGTCGACGGGGCGATGTGCGCCCGCGACTTCGGCCCGGCCCGCGACGTGGCGGCGGTGCTGCAGGACCGCTTCACCGTCTACTTCTACGACAGGCGCGGCCGGGGAGGAAGCGGCGACACCGAGCCCTACGCGCCGGAGCGCGAGTACGAGGACTTGGCCGCCATGCTCGCGGCCACCGGCGAGGTGCCGTACGTGATGGGGCAGTCGTCGGGGGCCGCGCTGGCCCTGCAGGCCGCGGCATCGGGGGTGCCGATGCGGGCGCTCGCCACGTACGAGGCGCCCTACGTGGGCAAGCGCAGCGGCAAGGGCGGCCGCCAGCTCGACTACCTCGGCGACCTCGAGCGCCTGCGCGCCCAGGGGAAGCGCCCGCAGATGGCCGGCTACTTCATGGTGCAGATGGTGGGCGGGCCGTGGTTCCTGCCGCTGATGATGCGGATGATGCCGAAGGTCTGGAAGCACCTCGACGGCGTTGCCCCGACCATCGTCTACGACACCCGGGTGATGGGCGCCTTCGAGGTGCCCGCCGACGTGCTGAAGCGAGTCGCGGTACCGACGATCGCCATCGCCGGCGGCAAGGGCGCCCCGGCGATGCTGGCCGCCCAGGAGAAGATCGCCGCGGTCGTGCCCGGTGCCGAGCACCGCGTGCTCGAGGGCCAGACGCACCAGGTGTCGCCGCAGGTCCTCGGCCCGGTGCTCGCGGACTTCTTCGCCCGGCACGGCGTCGAGGTCCCGCCCCGATCCGCCCAGGTCTAGGTCGACTCGACGCCCAGTTGCCCTGGATCCGGGCAACTGGGCGTCGAGTGCGGGCGTTCGCCGAGGGCGTCCTCCCGGCCCGGCCTCGGGTCGGGAGCGCCGATTAGGCTGGCATCATGCGGAACCCGGAGGAGCTCTACACCCTGACTCCGGCGGCACTCGAAGTCCCGACCGGCCTGCCGCTCGTCGCCGGACTCACCGGTTTCGCAGACGCCGGCGGGGCCGTCGCCCAGTTCAACAGGTACGTGCTGGACACCATCTCGTCGACAGAGGTGGCCGTCTTCGACAACGACGCCCTGCTCGACTACCGCGCCCGGCGGCCCACGATCCTCTTCGACCAGGACCACCTGGCCGAGTACACCGCGCCCCGGCTGGTCCTCTCGCTGGCACAGGACGAGTTCGGCAAGTCCTTCCTCCTGCTGAGCGGCTACGAGCCGGACTTCCAGTGGGACAGGTTCGCCGATGCGCTGTTCCAGCTGATGGAGCGCTTCGGCGTGACCTCCACCACCTGGGTGCACGCCATCCCGATGCCGGTGCCGCACACCCGCCCGATCCGCGTCACCGTCAGCGGGAACAGGGCCGACCTCACCGAGTCGCTGTCCGCCTGGAAGCCGCGCACCCAGGCGCCCGCCAACTTCCTGCACCTCATCGAGTACCGGCTGCAGAACACCGACACCCCCGTCGTCGGCTTCGTCCTCCTCGTGCCGCACTACCTGTCGGACACCGAGTACCCGCTCGCCGCCGTCGCGGCGCTCGAGAACGTGAGCACCGCCACCGGTCTCATCTTCCCGACGGAGCGGCTGCGCGAGGAGGGCCGCGAGTTCCTCGGCAAGATCGACGAGCAGGTGACCGGCAACGACGAGCTGCGTCGCCTCGTGTCGACGCTCGAGGAGCGCCACGACGCGTACATGGAGGGCAACCCGCTGCCGTCGCCGCTCACCGACGAGTTCGGCTCCGTGCCCTCGGCCGACGAGATCGCGGCCGAGCTCGAGAAGTTCCTGGCCACCCGCCGCCACCGCGACGAGGACGAGGTCTAGCCGCGCCCCAGGGCCGTTCGGCCCCGCACCCGCGGCGGTAGCCTTCGGGAAGTGAACTCGCGGCGCTCCTGGATCATCTTCTCGGTCGGCGTCTTCGCCTACCTGGTGGCGATCACCCAGCGCTCGAGCCTCGGTGTGGCGTCGGTGGACGCCAGCGAGAGGTTCTCCGCATCGGCGTCCGCTCTCTCCACGCTCGGCGTGATGCAGCTCCTCGTCTACGCGCTGCTGCAGATCCCGGTGGGCGTCCTCATCGACAGGGTGGGCCCTCGCGCGCTCGTCATCGGCGGCCTCGGCCTGATGGCCGTCGGGCAGTCGGTGGTCGCCATCGCCCCCACCCTCAGCCTCGCCGTGGTCGGTCGCATCCTGGTCGGCGCCGGGGACGCCGCGATCTTCGGCAGCGTGCTCCGCCTCAACAACACCTGGTTCACCGGGCGGCGGGTGCCGCAGCTCAACCAGTGGCTCGGCAATCTCGGCCAATTCGGCCAGGTGATCTCCGCGATCCCGTTCGCCGCCCTGCTGCACGGTGCAGGGTGGACGCCGGCCTTCCTGTCGGCGTCGGCGTTCGCGGTGATCGCCCTGGTCCTCGCCATCGGCCTGCTCTCCAACGGGGCGGGCGGCAGCGCGCAGGGCGCCGGCACGATGTCGGAGGCGGTCCGCCTGCTGGAGGCCAGCTTCAAGCGACCGGGCACCCAGCTCGGCTTCTGGGCGCACTTCGTCACCCAGTCGTCGGGCGTCGTCTTCGCGCTGCTCTGGGGCTACCCGTTCATGGTGTTCGGGCTCGGGGTGAGCGGCGCCTTCGCGTCCGGCATGCTCACCCTGATGGTCGTCACCGGCCTCGCGGTCGGACCGGTTCTCGGGCTCCTCACCGTGCGGCACCCGCTGCGTCGCTCCAACCTCGTGCTCGCGATCGTGGCGCTGATGTTCACCGCCTGGACCGCGGTGCTCGCCTGGCCGGGACCCGCGCCCGCCTGGCTGCTGGTGATCCTCGTTCTCACGCTGGGCATCGGCGGCCCGGCATCGCAGATCGGCTTCGACTTCGCCCGTACCTTCAATCCGACGAAGCGGCTGGGCGGCGCGAACGGCATCGTGAACGTCGGCGGCTTCACCGCGAGCTTCACGATGATGTTCCTGATCGGGCTCGTCCTCGACCTGCAGGCCGAAGGCGATCAGAGCGCCTACACGCTCGACGCGTTCCGCGTGGCCCTCCTCATCCAGTACCCGATCATCGCGCTCGGCGTCGTCTTCCTCCTCCGCGCACGGCGGAACACGAGGCGACTCCTCGCCGAGGAGGAGGGAATACAGGTGGCCCCTCTGTGGGTTCTAGTTGCCAGGGTCTGGGGACGGCGACGGCGAGGAACCGCCGATGATTCCCCGTGAACCTCCTGCAGGGCAACGCGTGCAATAATTGACTTTGGACCCGTTCAACTCCCGGGAAAGGACGTCGCCGCGCATACGCGGTGCCGGCCGAGGGACTTGACATGGGTCCTAGTGTTGCCCGCCGGCACGTCCAGCTCCCGATCCTGGAGCAGCCCCACCGCCCGCAGCACCGACATGACGGTCAGGAAGGGAAATCAATGACCCCCACCAACGCAACGGCTGTGGCCGACCCGGAGACCGCGGTCGCGCCCGACGCCGCAGCTGCGAAGAAGACGACGCCGAAGAAGGCGGCAGCCCCGAAGGCCGCCGCCGCCAAGGGCCCGAAGGCTCCCGCGAAGAGCCGCGCCAAGAAGGAGACGGCCGCCGCCGCGCCCGCCGACCCCGAGGACACCGACGAGGACGTCGTGGACGAGGACGCCGAGCCGGATGTCGCCGATGTGGTCGAGGACGTCGTCGAGGACGCGACCGACGAGGTCGTCGTCGTCGAGCCGGACGCCGAGGAGACGGACGAGGAGTCCGACGAGGAGGCGAAGCCGGCTGCCGCCGGCGAGGCCGCCGCGGACGCGGACGAGAAGCTGCCGACCGGCGCCATCGTGCTGTCGCTCGTCGACGACGAGGACGAGGTCCCCGTCTACTCCACCGCGATCACCGGCGCGACCGCGGACCCGGTCAAGGACTACCTGAAGCAGATCGGCAAGGTGCCGCTGCTCAACGCGGCGGAAGAAGTCGAGCTCGCGATGCGCATCGAGGCGGGCCTCTTCGCCGAGGAGAAGCTGTCGCACATGAGCGACGTCGAGCGGAAGTCGCAGCTCGGCCGTGAGCTGCAGTGGGTGGCGAAGGATGGCCAGCGTGCCAAGAGCCACCTGCTCGGCGCCAACCTCCGGCTCGTCGTGTCGCTCGCGAAGCGCTACACCGGCCGCGGCATGCAGTTCCTGGACCTCATCCAGGAGGGCAACCTGGGTCTCATCCGTGCGGTCGAGAAGTTCGACTACACCAAGGGCT
>DATCMN010000469.1:0-7003 GCA_036563405.1 Naasia sp.
ACTTCTCACCGAGGACCGTCGTGACGAGAGGCACGGCGAGGGCGCCGGAGATCGAGAAGAGCGCCAGGACGAGGTGCAGCATCGCCGTCTGTCCGGCGAGCAGGTAGTCGCCGAACCGATGACGGTCCGACTGCAGCTTGGACAGCACCGGCAGGGCGACCCGGGTGGCGGGAGCGTTGATCTGGCTCAGCGGAAGGGCCAGCAGCTGGTACGCCCGGTTGTAGTAGCCGAGAGGCGTAGCCCCCAGCGTGGTGCCGATGACCAGGGTGTCGATGTTCTTGCTCGCATATCCGAGCAGTTGGGCGCCCACGACCTCCGCCCCGAAGGTCAGGAAGCGCCTCACGGGAACCGCCCGCCGGTACCAGGAGGGCCGCCACCTGGCGAACACCGCCACGCCGACGAGCATGACGACGGCGAGGACGATCTGCTGCCCGGCGAGCGCCCAGTAGCCCCAGCCGGCCACCGCCGCGAGGACCCCGGCGAGCACGCCTGCCACCTGAGCGGCGATGTCGGTGACGACGAGCGGTCCGAAGCGGAGATCGCGGTTGAGGTCCGCCCGGAACTGGGTTCCGATCCCGTTCAGCAGGAAGGTCACGGACAGCACGAGGGTGAGGCCCACGAGACGCTCGTCATCGAAGAGCAGCGCGACGAGGGGCGACACGGCTGCCGCCACCACCGCGAGCAGCAGGCCGATCCCGCCGTTGATCCAGAACAGGTTGTTGCGCTCGTCGTCCGACAGGGTCTTCGCCTGCACCGCCGCGGTGGACAGGCCGAAGTCGCGGAAGACCTCACCCACGCCGATGATGACGAGCACCATCGCCACGAGTCCGTAGTCCTGCGGCTCGAGGAGCCGAGCGAGGACGATGACACCCGCGAACTGGATGACGACGCGGGACAGCTGACCCGCCAGGGTGACGACCGCGCTCCGGGACGCGGCGCGCGCCAATGGACTGGTCGACCCGCGTGCTGCTGCTGGGGCGCCGCGCTTCCGGTCAGGCACCTGTCGTGACCGGCTCCGGCTCCGGCACCGCGGCGCGGGAGGTGTCCAGCGCCCTCATGTCACGGAACCACTTGGGCAGCGCCAGTGCGGTGTGCCCCAGGCCTGCCAGCAGCAGCAGCCCGTAGACGGCGAGGAAGGCCGGCGGCCAGGCCAGCAGGACGAACACCAGGCAGAGCACGCCGTAGTCGGTGGGCAGCAGGAGCAGCGAGCGGCGCAGGGTCCCCCCGGTGCTCGCGTAGACCGACTGACGACTTCCCGAGTAGACCGCCTTCAACTGGTCGTTGAGGATCATCGCGAAGAAGTTGACCGCGGCGGTCACCGAGAAGGCCAGCGGGATCAGCAGCCAGAGGTCCGAGGTCAGGTCGAAGAACCTGTACATGGAGATCAGGACCGCCAGGTGCAGGCTGGAGGTCTTGATGCAGTCGACGACGTGGTCGAGCCACTCCCCCGACGGCCCGCCGCTCCCCTGCAGCCGGGCCACCTGGCCGTCGGCCGAGTCGAAGACGTACCCGAGGGCGAGCGCCCCGGCGACGAGCAGCCCGGTGGTCAGCGAAGGCGGGAAGACGGCGAGGACGGCGATCGCGGAGAATGTGAGGACGGCGCTGATCGCAGTCACGCCGTTCGGGCGCAGTCCGGCGACGTGGGCGGCTGCCGCCACATAGCGGCCCAGCTTCCTGTTGACGTACACCGAATAGGCCGGCGCGCCCTTGGCGGCCGGCTTCTGAGCGCTGCGAAGGGAACCGAGGACGACCGAATAGCGATTCGGCGCGTGCACGGTCCTTCGTCCGGGGGCGCGGTCGAATTCCTCGGTCACGACAGTCCTTTCGTTCGGGTGACAATCGGACGTGACTGCCGGAAAGGCTACAGCGCAGTGCGCGCCTGATACCCCGATCGCCCTCTGATTGGGGGGACGCGTAGGGGCCCCCCGAAAGGGAGAGCCCGCCCCGTCCGGACGGGCGGAGACGGGGCGGCACCTCGATCGTGAATGCCGATAGGGCACTGTAGGGCTATGGCACAGTCTGCGAACCGACCTCCGGAGCGCCCTCGTCGCGCGGTGCTCGCACACCCCAGCGCGGAGCTGTACGGCTCCGACCGGGTGATGCTCGAGACGCTGTCCGCCCTGACGGATGCGGGCTGGACGGTGACGGTGGTCACGCCTTTCGCCGGCCCCCTGCAGGAGGAGATCCGCAGCCGAGGCGGGTCGCCGATCGTGGTGGACGTGCCGGTGCTGCGGAAGAGCTCGCTCACTCCCCTCGGCCTCGTGAAGCTCGCCGCCGCCGGCGTGCGAGGCGTCGTGCGCATCGCCCGTGTGCTCCGACGGCACGACCCGGACGTGGTCTACGTCAGCACCCTCACGCAGCCGCTGTGGCTTCCCGTCGCCCGGGCCGGCCGCCGGCGCGTCCTCTGCCACGTGCACGAAGCGGAGGCCCGGGTCGCACGTCCGATCCGGCGCGCCCTCGCCCTGCCCCTCCTCTTCGCGCACCGCATCATCGCGAACAGCCGCTTCAGCCTGGACGTCCTGACCGCGGAGCTCCCCCGCCTCGCGTCGCGGGCGTCTGTCGTCTACAACGGCGTGGCCGGGCCGCCCGAGTTCGCGCCGCCTCGCGAGTCGCTGGACGGCGGACTCCGGGTCGTCTATGTGGGGCGGCTCTCCCCGCGCAAAGGCGTGGACCTCGCCGTGACCGCGGTCACGGAGCTCACCGCCCGCGGCGCAGAGGTGCGCCTGGAGCTGATCGGTGCGGTGTTCCCCGGCTACGAATGGTACGAGGCGCAGCTCCGGAGCCAGGCCGCCCCCCTCGGCGACAGGGTCGCCTTCCGCGGCTTCGAGCCGGACATCTGGCACCGGCTCGCCTTCGCGGACGTCGCAGTGGTTCCCTCGAGGGTGGACGAGCCGTTCGGGAACACCGCGATCGAAGCCGCGCTCGCGGCGCGGCCGGTCGTCGTGGCGCGCTCGGGCGGGCTCCCCGAAGCCGTCGCCGGGCTCGAGTCCGCGACAGTGGTGCCTCGAGACGAAGCCGATATCCTCGCGGACGCCCTCGAACGCATAGCGGCCGACTGGCCCGACGCGCGGCAGCGAGCCCTTCGCGATGCCGCGAGCGCGGCCATCCGCTTCTCCCCCGACACCTATCGGGCGACGGTGCTCGCCGAATTCGACGCTGTCAGCTCCCGCTGACCCACGGTCTCGACGCCCCGCGAACTGGGGGCACGCCCGGCGCGGCGCTCCCGCACGGGCTCCCGGCCGAGGCCCGGCGCCCGCTCTAGCCTGGGCGCATGGCCATGACCCTTCGTCTCAGCGAGGAACGCGAGCAGCTGCTCAACACCCTCGCGGCCACCCTGCAGCTGAGCAAGAACAGCGCGGCGGCCGCCGCGATCGAACTCGCCGCTCCTCGTCCGAACCACCACGAGTTCGTGGCCGAGAGCACCGCCCGCCAGCTGTCCCGCTACGCTGACCTGATGACCCGCCTGGCCCACGCGTAGCGTGTCGTTCGCGACTCCCCAGTCGTCCGACGCCCCTCGCTTCGAGTACCTCAGCGTCGAGGACGTCGTCCAGATCATCGAGGTCTTCACCGAGGCTCCGCTCCGCGAATCGGTGCGCGACATGGGCCTGCTCATGTCCGCCGTCGAGCGGCCCGCGATGCGCTGGCGGGGGCAGGACGTGTACCCGACACTGCCGGCCAAGGCCGCGGTGCTCATGGAGAGCCTGGCGCGGTACAACTCGCTGTTCGACGGGAACAAGCGACTCGCGTGGCTCGCCACCAACGTCTTCCTCGAGCTGAACAAGGCGGCCGTGCACTTCAGCGACAACGAGACCTTCTCCCTGCTGCGCGAGGTCGCGCAAGGCTACATCTCCACCCAGGAGCTGGCCCAGCGGATCGGCCAGCGGCTCGGGCCCTGGCCGCCTCCCGGCCGCTGACCCGCGCCGTTCCGCCGACCCACTCCGGAACTGCCGGGACGGGTCAGCGACCCAGCCTGTCCCGCAGCCGGCGCCGGAGCTTGCGGGGTGCGGAGAGGAGCTTCGCCGGGAGATCCCGGCGCGCCTGCGCTCTGGTCTCGACCTCGGAGGCGCGGCGGAAGTCGGCGATGAAGGCGGTCGCCTCCTCCGGGCTCCCGAAGAGTCCCGAGCTCGTCCAGTAGACCGACAGCGCTCCGATCCCCTCGTCGGTGAGAGTGGCGAGCGCGCGGCGGTGCACCGCGAAGAGCGGCGACTTGCGCTGTTCCGCGAGCTCGACAGCCGCACGGACGCCCTCCCCCGTTGCGGCCCGCGGCCAGACGACGGGCAGCTGGGGGAGGGAGAGATCGAAGACGTCGTCCAGTCGATCCCCCCGCGCGACGATCCACCCCGAGTAGAGGAAGAACTCGGTGAGGTCGTGAGCGAGGAACTCCGCGGCGAAGGACCGGCCGCTGCGTGCCTCGACGTCGGCGATGAGGGCACGGACCCTCCCGGTATCGAGCACGAACGGGGTGACTGTCGCGGTGAAGCGCGCCACGTGCGGCGCCGGATCGAGTCCCAGATAGGCGAGGACCCGCTCGAGGTCGCGGCGCAGCGGATGCCGCTCGAAGCTGTACGCGGGGATCCGGAGGCGGCCGTCGGCGGTGGAGAAGAAATCCGTCGGCAGCGGGGCGACGAAGTGGTTCTTGGCGTCGAGCACGAGGTAGGCGGCAGTCCGGACGCGAGCGGCGACGGCGAGCTTCAACACCTGCTGGACGCTCCAGCCGACTCCGCGGGGCGTTCGGCACACCTCATCGGGGCGCAGCACGGTCACGCGCGGAGCAAGCCGGCCGTACTCGTCCATCAGCGCCGCCCGCTCCGACTGCGGCATCCCCTTGGCCGAGTTGTCGAGGACGAGGATGTCCCGCACCTGCTCCATCGACAGGAAGCGCGCCATCGACCGCGCCTGCAGGCGCAGGAGAGGGAATTCGGCTTCGTACACGACGGTGACGAAGGTGAGATCACTGTCGGCCATCGCGTCTGCCTTTCTCAGGCTCGCAGAGAGCCGCCGCAGAAGAGTATGCCGAAGAAAGCGTCGCCCCCGATGTAGGGACGTTTCTTTTCCGCATTTCCGGAATAGGCTTCGTGCACGACAGCCACCGGTTACCCGACCCGTGTCGCCAGAAGCCCTGCGTGCGCTCCGTGCACCTGAAGGTCCTCGCTGCCTGCGATCTCGACGGGTGCTACCACGACGAGGAACTCAGATGAGCGAGGAGAAGCCCGCGACAGCCGCGACCGCTCGTCCCCCCGTCGGCACATCGAGACACGTGTGGATGGATTCGCTCCGCGGGGTCGCGATAATTCTGGTGATCTCGTGGCATTCGGCTGCCATCCTCAATCTGCTCGAATACTCCGCCCCACAATGGCTGATCACGGTGAACGAGCTGTTCGCGCCGTATCGCATGCCGACGTTGATGTTCCTCTCCGGGATGCTGCTCAACCGGTCCCTGCGGAAGGGGCTGCCCCGCTATCTCACCGGCAAGATCCAGCGCGTGCTGTGGCCGTTCGCGCTGTGGACGCTGGTGCACTACGCCGTGTTCATGGCTCCCCAGTACGGCGTCCCGGTCTGGAACCGCAACCTCTGGCTGACGTCGTACCTCTGGTTCCTGCTCTACATCTTCTGCTACTACGTCGCGGCGGTGCTGGTCCAGCGCGTCCCGGCGCTGATCCTGGTGGTGACCCCCTGGGCCGCCTCCGAGCTGTTCCAGGACGACACGAACGGGCGCCGGTTCCTGTTCCTCGCAGGCTTCTTCTTCCTCGGCCGCTGGGTCTCCGAGAACCGGGCGCTCTTCGACAGGATCCTGGCCTCCCGGCTCATCTGGGGCCTCGCGCCCGTCGCCGTCGCATTCAGCGTGATCTTCGCGGTTCTGGGACCGCCGCGCTACCACGGCGTGCTCGCCCCGCTGTCGGTCGCCGGGATCCTGCTGGGAGTGCGGGTGGCGCAGGAGGTCTCCCGAGCGCGGGTGATGCGCGCCTTCGAATTCGTGGGACGGAATTCGATCGTCTTCTACGTCACCCATTTCCCGCTGATCCTCGGAACCGTGTACGCCGGCACGCTTCTCGGCGCACCCGTCGAGGGGATCATCGTCGCCGCGTTCGCCGTCGCCACCGGGGTGGGCGTGCTGATGAGCCGTCTCTCCGAGCATCCGCCCGTCGCCTGGCTCTTCGCCGCTCCCCCTCTGCCTGCAGCTCTCACCCGGCGGCGTGCGCCGGTGGTGTGATCCCGCCCCTGTCGATCGAGGGGCAGCACTGCCGGCGGCGCGTCAGCGGCTCAGGTAGGCGCGGAGAGCGTCGTCCCCGTCGCGCGGGGTGAAGCCGGTCGACTCCAGCTTCGTCAGGTCCAGGGTGCTGTTGAGCGGCCGCGGCGCCGCGGCCCGATCGCGGAAGTAGTCCTCGGTGCTGACCGCGGTCACCGACTCCGGATCGTGGCCGGTCAGCTCGTACACCCGCCGCGCGATCTCCCACCACGACTGCGGCACGCCCTCGTTCGAGAGGTTGTAGACCCCGTACGGCGCCTTCGAGGCGAGCAGGTGCACGATCCCCGCGGCGAGGTCCTCCGCGAAGGTCAGCCGGCCGATCTGGTCGCCCACGACCGCGGGGCGCACGCCGCGGACCGCGAGGTCGGCCATGGTGCGCACGAAGTTGGCGCCGTCGCCGATCACCCAGCTGGTGCGGAGCACGTAGTGCCGCGGCACGGTGACCGCGATCGCGTCGCCGGCGGCCTTCGTCTGCCCGTACACGCCGAGCGGGCTGAGCGGCTCGTCCTCCTCGTGCACCTCGCGGGTGCCGTCGAAGACGTAGTCGCTGGAGACCGTCACGAGGGTGAGGTCGTGCTCTGCGGCGACGGCCGCCAGCAGCCCCACGCCCGCCACATTCGTCCGCCAGGCGTCGATCCGGCCTTCGGGCGTCTCCGCGACGTCGACCTTCGTGTACGCGCCGGCGTTGATGACGGCACCGTAGTCGCGCCACCGGTAGCGGCCGTACGCGTCGGGATCGGCGAGGTCGAAGGTTGA
>DATCMN010000535.1:0-10892 GCA_036563405.1 Naasia sp.
CGAACCGGGTGTGCAGCTCTTCCGCACGACCCTCCAGTGCCTCGAGCCCCAGGGTGAACTCGGCCAGACCGGCTGCGTAGGCGTCCGCGCCTCCGGCGTCGATGGCCGTCAGCTGCTCCGCGACCGCCGCGGCGACGGCGCCCGCAGTGTGCAGGTCGTACCAGACGTGCTCGTTGACGCCCTCGACATGCCCGTGACCGTCGTCGGCGGCGTGCTCGTCGCCGTGCTCCTCCTCGGCGTGCTCCCCCTCAGCGGAGTCCTCCTCGGGGACCATCCCGGACAGGTCCACCGCGGTGACGACGGGCGCCTCCGAGCCGGACGCCTCGATCAGGGTGCCGAGGAAGGGGTCGTACCCGCCGCCGTTCTGCACGAGGAGATCGGCGCGGGACACGGCGAGCTGGTCCCGGGCGCTGGCCTCGTACTCGTGCGGGTCCTTGTCCGGGCTGTCGATGATGCTGGTGACCACGATCCGGTCGCCGCCCACCGCCTCGGCGATGTCGCCCCAGACGTCGGTGGACGCGACGACGTTGAGGATGCCGTCGGTCGAGACGTCGCCGCCCCCGGCGGCGCAGCCGGCGAGGAGCGCGGGCACGAGGAGGAGGGACAGGGCGGGCAGACGCGTCACGGGGAACTCTCCGGTCGGGTGGGCGGCCCGGACCGGCCGCAGTGCGACGCTATCCGCTAATGAGAACGATTGTCAAAATCATTCCTCAGTCGAGGAGCAGAGCCGGCTCCTCGAGCACACTCGCCACGTCGGCGGTGAAGCGGCTGGCCACGTCGCCGTCCACCACACGATGGTCGAAGCTGGCGCCCACCGTGGTGACGTACCGGGGGAGCACCTCGCCGTCGACGACCCACGGACGCTGCTTGATCGCGCCGAGCGCGACGATCGCCACCTCCCCGGGGTTGAGGATGGGGGTTCCGGTGTCGACTCCGAAGCTGCCGATGTTGGTGATGGTGATCGTGCCGTCCGCCATGTCGGCGGGGGAGGTCTTGCCGTCCCGCGCCGTGAGGGTCAGCTGCTCGAGCGCACCCGCCAGCTGCAGGAGGGTCATGTCCTGCACCTCCTTGACGTTCGGCACGATGAGACCACGCGGGGTGGCGGCGGCGATGCCGAGGTTCACGTAGTGGTGGACGATGATCTCCGAGTCCGTCCACGTGCTGTTGACCGTCGGGTTGCGCTGCACGGCCCAGATGACGGCCTTGGCCATGATGAGCAGCGGCGAGACGCGGACCCCCGCGAAGTCGGGGGAGGCCTTCAGGCGCTTGACGAACTCCATCGTGCGGCTCGCGTCGATATCGACGAAGACGCTGACGTGCGGTGCGCTGAACGCGCTCGTGACCATGGCGTTGGCGATGGCCTTGCGGACACCCTTGACCGGGATCCGCTCCTCGCGCTCCTGGGGCCACGACGGCGTCTCGATGTTGCGGAACACGCTCGCCTGACCGGCCTGCCGGACGACGTCCTCGCGGGTGACCTCTCCGCGGGACCCCGTCGCGGTGACGGTTGCCATGTCGACGCCGAGCTCCTTGGCGAGCTTGCGGATGGGGGGCTTCGCGAGCACCGTGCCGCCCGGTGCGCTCGGCACGGGAGGAGCCTGCCGCTTCCGGCCGGTGCGCCGGGTGGCCGCGGAGCCGCCGGTGCCGTATCCCACGAGGACGGCGCCCGAGGCGGGCGGCTCCTCGTCCTCCTCGGTGACCTGCAGCTCGCGCCCCAGCGCGGCCTGCGCGGGGGTCGACAGGGGGGCGGCGAGCTGCGCGGAGCCCTCCGACGCGACCGTGATGATCGCCGTGCCCACCTCGACGGTGTCTCCCTCGGCGACGAGCAGCTCGCCGACCACCCCGGCGTAGGGGGACGGCAGCTCGACGAGGCTCTTCGCCGTCTCGATCTCGACGATGACCTGGTTGACCTCGACGGAGTCGCCCGGGGCGACCTTCCACGAGACGATCTCGGCCTCGGTGAGGCCTTCGCCCACGTCCGGGAGGGTGAACTTCGCCGTGCTCATGGGGCCTCCTAGTAGTCGAGCGCCCTGTCGACCGCCTCGAGGATGCGGTCGGCGTCGGGGAGGTAGAGGGATTCCAGCTTGGCGGGCGGGAACGGGGTGTCGAAGCCCGAGACCCGCAGCACCGGTGACTGCAGCGCGTAGAACGCGCGCTCGGCGACCGTGGCGGCGATCTCCGAGCCGAGGCTCGCGAAGCCGGGCGCTTCCTGCGCGACGACGAGCCTGCCGGTCTTCTCCACGCTGCGGAGGAGGGGGCCGTAGTCGAGGGGCGACAGCGAGCGGAGGTCGACCACCTCGATGCTGGTGCCCTCCTGCGCTGCGACCTCGGCCGCCTGCAGCATCATCGCCACCATGGCGCCGTGGCCGGCGACGGTCACGTCGGTGCCGCCGCGCACCACGCGAGACGTGTGCAGCGCGGCGGCGGGGGAGTCGAGGTCGACCTCGCCCTTCGGCCAGTAGCGGCTCTTCGGCTCGAAGAAGAGGACCGGGTCGTTCGACTCCACGGCCTGCTGGATCATCCAGTACGCGTCGTTCGGCGTGCTCGGCGACACCACGCGAAGGCCCGCCGTGTGGGCGAAATACGCCTCCGGGCTCTCCTGGTGGTGCTCGACGGCACCGACGTGGCCGCCGTAGGGCACCCGGATGACGACCGGGAACGGCACCGCTCCCTCGTGCCGGGCGGTGAGCTTCGCGAGCTGCGAGGTGATCTGGTTGAAGGCGGGGTAGATGAAGCCGTCGAACTGGATCTCGCAGATGGGCCGGTAGCCGCGCATCGCCAGGCCTATCGCGGTGCCGACGATGCCGGCCTCGCCGAGGGGGCTGTCGAACACGCGCTTTTCGCCGTACTTCGCCGACAGCCCGTCGGTGACCCGGAAGACGCCGCCCAGGGGCCCGACGTCCTCACCGAGGAGCAGAACCCTGTCGTCCGCGCCGAGCGCGGCGTCCAGTCCGGCGTTGAGCGCGCGCGACATCGTCCAGGTCGTCGTCATGCGCTGAACCCCGCCTCGTAGGCCTGCAGCCACTCCTTCTGCGCCGCCGTGACGGGGTGCTCGTCGAAGTAGGCGGAGTCGAAGATCCGGGCGCGGTCGGGCGGGCCCAGCTCGAGCACCCGCCGCCGGATGTCCGCGGCGAAGTCGGCGGCCTCCTGCTCGACGTCCGCGAAGAACGCGTCGTCGGCGAGGCCCTGGGCCTCCAGGTGGGTGCGGAAGCGGAGGATCGGGTCGCGCGTCCGCCACTCGTCGAGCTCGCCGCCGTCGCGATAGCGAGTCGGGTCGTCGGCCGTGGTGTGAGCGCCCATCCGGTAGGTGACGGCCTCGATGAAGCCGGGGCCCCTGCCGGCGCGCGCGTCGTCGAGCTGCTTCGCGGTGACCGCGTAGCTCGCGAGGACGTCGTTCCCGTCGATCCGGGTGGCGCGCAGGCCGAAGCCGGCCGCCCGGTCGACGAGGGGCGTGCGCGACTGGCGGGTCACCGGCACCGAGATCGCCCAGTGGTTGTTCTGCAGGAAGAACACCTGGGGGGTGGCGAAGCTGGTGGCCCAGACGAACGCCTCGCTGGTCTCGCCCTCGCTCGTCGCTCCGTCCCCGAAGTAGACGAGCACCGCCTCGTCCCGCTCGGGGTCGCCGGCCGGGGCGCCGTCCAGCGCCACGCCCATCGCGTAGCCGGTGGCGTGCAGGGTCTGGGCGCCGATCACCAGCGTGTAGAGGTGGAAGTTGCCGACGTCGGCCGGCACCCAGCCACCGTTCGTGAGTCCCCGCATCAGGCGGAGCACGTCGAGGAGGTCGACGCCGCGGATCCTGGCCACGGCGTGCTCCCGGTAGGCGGGGAAGATCGTGTCCTGGGGTCGGAGGGCGCGGCCCGAGCCGACCTGGGCCGCCTCCTGGCCGTGGCTGCCGGCCCACAGGGCGAGCTGGCCCTGGCGCTGCAGGTGCCCGGCCTCGGCGTCGAAGCGCCGCACCACCGCCATGTCCCGGTAGAACAGGCGCTGATCGTCGTCGGTGATGCGCTCGAGGTAGGGAAGGAACTCCTCCGCCGCCGCGTTGGGCGCGAACCGGCCTTCCGCCGTGATCACCTGGACCGACGCGCGACCATCGTCCTCGTCAGCACTCACCGGCCCCAATCTACCGGCGGCCAGGGGACCCCTCCGAGAGGAAGCGCACAATCTCGTCCGCGGCGGTTAGGAGCCTTCCCACCGACTCCTCCTCGCCGATCGACACGCGGATGCCCTCGCCAGGGAAGACGCGCGCCGACAGTCCCGCCTCGTGCAGCAGCTCCGCAGCGCTCTCCGTCGCGTCAGCGAGGCCCAGCCACACGAAGTTGCCCTCGCTGACCGGGACGCTCAGACCCGCGGCGGTGAGACCCGCCTGCACCCGGTCGCGGCGACGCACCAGCTCCTCCACCCGCGCCGTCGCCTCGTCCTCGGCGTCGAGCGCTGCGATGGCCGCGACCTGGGCGGCCGACGTGACGGAGAGCGGGATGGCCGCAGCACGGGCGGCGTCCAGCACGCGGCTCGGGCCGACGGCGTAGCCGAGCCGCAGTCCGGCGAGCCCCCAGGCCTTCGAGAAGGTGCGCAGCACGACGAGGTTGGGCGTGCCGAGCAGGTCCATGCCGTCGACGGCATGCGCGTCGCGCACGAACTCCGCATACGCCTCGTCGAGGAGCACGAGCACATCCGACGGCACGGCGGCGAGGAACTCGGCGAACTCTGCACGCTCCACGATGCAGCCCGTCGGGTTGTTCGGGGAGCAGACGAGGACCACCCGGGTGCGCTCGGTCACGGCGGCGGCCATGGCGCGGAGATCGTGCCGGCCGTCCGGCAGCAGGGGGATCCGCACGCTCGTGGCGCCCGCGACGGTGACGAGTCCCGGGTACGCCTCGAAGGAGCGCCACGCGTAGACGACCTCATCGCCCGGCCCCGCCGCGGCGGAGAGGAACTGCGCGAGGAGCGACACCGAGCCCGCGCCGACGTGCACCTCGTCGGCCGTCACCCCGTGCCGGGCGGCCAGCCTCTCGCGGACCGCTGCGGCGGACCCGTCCGGGTAGCGGTTCACCTCCGCGGCCGCGGCGATAACGGCTTCGAGGACGCCGGGCAGCGGCGGGAACGGGTTCTCGTTGGAGGACAGCTTGTAGCCCCCGGCGGCCGCCGGCCTGCCCTGCTTGTAGGCGGGGAGCGCCGCGATCTCGGGGCGCAGTCGCACGGGGGAAGCGTCGGTCACGGCTCCACATCGTATTCGGCAGAGTCACCTGACATAGTTGAGCCGTGCGCAGGTTCCTCGTGACGGTGGTCGGCAACGCTGTTGCGCTGTGGCTCACGACCCTGCTGGTGGCGGGCATCCGGGTCACCCCGTACCCGCCGGCCGACGTCGTGGCCTGGGTCCTCACGTACCTGCTGCTCGGTCTGCTGTTCGGAATCGTGAACGGCGTCATCGGCAACGCGATCCGCATCGTCGCCTTCCCGATCTACATCCTCACGCTCGGCCTCATCGCCCTCGTCGTGAACGGCCTGCTGTTCCTCCTCGTCGCCTGGATCAGCGACCTGCTCGGCTTCGGCCTCGAGGTCGACGGCTTCTGGTGGGGTGTGCTCGCCGCGTTCGTGATGGGTGTCTTCAACTGGATCATCGGCCTCATACTCCGGCCGCTGGCGGGCGAGCGCCGCTGACCGGCTGCCCGAGTTCGGCACGCTCGGCGTGCCACCTGGTCGCCTCGCCGGCTCCGCCGTCCGCGAATGCCGCCAGCAGCGCCCGCCGGATGGCCGCCAGCCGTTCCTCGCCGCTGCGGTCTGCGAGCGCCGCGGTCTCGCGATAGGCGTCGAGGGCGTGCGCCGGGACGACGGCGCCTCCGCTCCCCGCGGCAGGCGGTCCGGCGATCGCCTCGCGCTCCACCCGGACGGTCGCCGGCGGGGGAGGGGCTGCTCCTGCGAGAGCGGGCACGGGGTCATCGGTGTGCTCCAGGCCGAGCACGGGCACGACGGGAGTCGACGCGGGGGAGCCCAGGGCGAAGATGCCGGTGACGGCGAAGTCCCCGCTCTCCGCCAGACGGGTGGCGATGAGGCCGCCCTGCGAGTACCCGACGAGCACGACCGGCTCCCCGGGCCGTATCCCGGCACGGCGCATCGCCTCCGCTGTCGCCTCCACCGAGTCGGCGGGCACGTCGGCCGTTGCGGCGAGGTCGGAGGCCAGATCCCAGGGGTCCGCCCCCCGCAGCTCGGCGGTCCCCCCGATGTAGACCGCGTACCGGGGCCCCTCCGCGCCCGGGTAGCGCTCCACCCGGATCTGCGGTGCGGCCCCGCCCGTCTCGGGCACCCGCGCCGCCAGCTCCCCGAGGCTGCGGGGCGGCGAGACGGGTGCGGGTCCGCCGACGCGGCGCACTGTCGCCGGTCCGGACGTCGTGACACCGGCCGCGCCGAGCCCCAGCGCAAGGAGAAGCGCCGAGCCCTCCCGGCCGAGCAGGCCGAGGCCGTGGTCGTCGAGCACCGGCCCCAGGTGCGACGGAATGTGCAGCAGCCCGCGGAGCGCATCGTCCGTGCCGTCGACAGCGGGCCGGAGGGCTGCGACGACCCGCGGATCGGAGAGCAGCTCCCGGAGGATGGCTCGCGCGCGTTCGGGGTCGTCGCCGACCAGCCGCAGAGCGAGCAGCGCGGCGAGCGGGGCACGGGGAAGCAGTCCCACGAGGAGCGCCGGCGCGAGGAAGCCGGCGCCCCACGCGGCCCCCGCGACGAGGGAGGCGAGCAGGGCGTCGACACCGTGGGAGCCGGCCGAGTAGGCGTCGATCGCCGCCCGGAGCGCGCCCGCGAGCAGGCGCAGTCGCTCGGCCGCGGTCTGCGCTCGGCGGGCTGACGCCACTTCGCCGAGGGCCGCGAGGCGGGGCGCGACGGCGTCGATCCGGTCGGCGGCAGCGCGGCAGCCCGCGAGCGGCGAGGAGATCGGCGTCGGCGACGGTGATGCGGCCCCCGCCGCTCACCACGAGCCCGTCGCTCACTGCTCCGCCAGTGCCGCTGCCGACCGCACGTCCGCGGCCAGCTCCGCGAGGACCCGCTCGAACACCCGCGCCGCGGGGCCCTCCCACTCCCGGGGGACGAGCCCGTCGACGGCCGCCGCCACCGACCGCAGCTCTCCGGCGAGGAATGCGGCCTCCGCCCCGTCCGCGCTGTGCACGGAGAGAGCCTGGTCCCCCAGGGCAGGGCCGCCGGCGGTCGAACACGGATCGGGGAGGACCGGCGGGAGAGGGGCGTGGGGGAGGACCCGCCAGAATAGGAGGGCCCGCGAAGCGGGCGTCCCCGAACGGAGCACGCATGTCGTCCCTTCCTCCCCAGCCGCTGAGCCCGCTCGACGGCCGCTACCGCGAGGCCGTGGCGCCGCTCTCCGCCCACCTGTCCGAGGCCGGGCTCAACCGCGCCCGCATCCAGGTGGAGGTGGAGTGGCTGCTCCACCTCACCGACTACGGCATGTTCGGCACCCGCCCCCTGGCCGCCGAGGACGCCCGCGCCCTGCGGAGCGCGGTGGCCGAGTTCGGCGAGGACGACGTGGCGGAGCTCGCCACCCTCGAGGCCCGGACGCGGCACGACGTCAAAGCCGTCGAGTACTGGGTGCGCGCCCGGCTGGAGCGCCTGGGTCTCACCGGCATCGCCGAGCTCACCCACTTCGCGGCGACCAGCGAGGACATCAACAACCTCTCCTACGCGATCACCGTGAGGGATGCAGTGCGGGACGTCTGGCGGCCGCGGCTGCTGGCGCTCGTCGACAAGCTCCGGGGCCTCGCCCTCGAGCACCGGGCGGTGCCCATGCTCGCCCGCACCCACGGGCAGCCGGCCACCCCGACCACGCTCGGGCGGGAGCTCGCCGTGTTCGTCGCGCGGCTGGACCGGCTGGTCGCCCGGCTCGACGCGGTCGAGTACCTCGGCAAATTCAACGGCGCGACGGGCACCTACGCGGCGCACCTGGTCGCCGGCCCGGACGTCGACTGGCAGCGCGTGTCCCGCGAGTTCGTCACCGGGCTGGGGCTCAGCTGGAACCCGCTGACGACGCAGATCGAGTCGCACGACTGGCAGGCGGAGCTCTACGACGTGGTCGTGCACATCGGCCGGGTGCTGCACAACCTCTGCACCGACGTGTGGACCTACATCTCGCTCGGCTACTTCCGGCAGATCCCCGTCGCCGGCGCCACCGGCTCCTCGACCATGCCGCACAAGGTGAACCCCATCCGGTTCGAGAACGCCGAGGCGAATCTGGAGCTGTCCGGGGCGGTCCTCGGCGCGCTGTCGGCCACGCTCGTCACGTCCCGCCTGCAGCGCGACCTCACGGACTCGACGACCCAGCGGAACATCGGCGTGGGCTTCGGGCACTCGCTGCTCGCCATCGACAACATGACCCGCGGGCTGGACGAGCTCGCGGTGGATGTGGTCCGGCTGGCTGCCGACCTCGACGGGAACTGGGAAGTGCTTGCGGAGGCGGTGCAGACCGTCATCCGCGCCGAGGTCGCCGCAGGGCGCAGTGGCATCGCGAACCCCTACGAGCTGCTCAAGGAGCTCACCCGCGGCCGGCGACTGGGTGCCGAGGATCTGCGCGAGTTCGTGGACGGGCTGGACCTGCCTGCCGACGCGAAGAAGCGCCTGGCTGCCTTGACGCCCGCCGCGTACATCGGGCTGGCCGCCGAGCTGACCGGCCTCGTCGAGCGCTAGCGGCTGGGGTCGTCGGGCTCGTCGCTCCCGACCGGCCCGGCGACGAGCGCGAGCATCGCGAGCACGACGAGCGCGATGACGAACGCGCCCCCGAAGAAGATGATCGCCACGCCGAGGTCCCGTACCGTGAAGAGCACGACGACCGCCGTGAAGATGGCGGCCGCGAAGGCGAGGCCGATCAGCTCGAGGGGGCGGAACCGCTCGCGCCGGGTGGGCTGTGCGTTCACGCGGAGTGCGCCTTCCGGGTCTCCGGGACGCTGAGCGCGCCGATCACGAGGTACACGCCGACGACCGCGGCCCAGGCGCCCAGCAGCCCCACTGTGAACACCGGGTCGGCGGGGAAGCCCAGCACGAGGAGGGCGAGCAGCACCGAGGCCGAGCCGACAACGACACCGTCCCGGCCGGCGGTGCCCCGGATCCCCGAGGCGATGTCGAGGGCGCCCGAGACGGCCGCGAAGCCGGCGAGGAGCGGCACCAGCGTCTGGGGGGCTGCGCCCGAAGCGAGGACGAGCACGCCGATGGCGACGAGTCCCGCCGACACGGCGGCAGCACCGTGCGCCAGGCTCCAGAGCGAGCGCGTCCGGCGGGAGGTGAGCAGGAGCGCGAGACCGGTGAGGAGCGACCAGCCGCCGAAGACCGTCAGTCCGACGGCCGGCGAGTGGTCGGGGGAGAACGTCACGACCACCGCGAGGACGAGGGCGAGAGCGCCCCGTGCCAGGGGCTCGAGCGCGACGTGCGAGCGCTCGGTCGTCATGGTTCCTCCGTACGGACCGCCGTCCGACGGGCCCGGTCAAGCCTACGCCAAGCGATGCGGCGCCCCCTGAGGACGGAAGCGCTAGGACCGGTACGGCCGGAAGAACTCGCGCAGCTCCTCCGCGTACAGCGCCGGCTCCTCGAACGCGGCGAAGTGGCCGCCGCGGGGAGGCTCGGTGAACCGCACCAGATCGGTCGTGCGCTCGAGCCAGGCCCGGGGCGGCCGCACGATGTCGCTGGGGAAGATCGCGAACCCCGACGGCACCTCGACCCGGCGGGCGAGCTGCTCGAGCGGAAGCGCGGCCTGCGCCCGGTAGAGCCGCATCGACGAGCCGATGGTGCCCGTGAACCAGTAGATGGAGAGCAGGGTGAGGATCTCGTCCTTCGTGTAGCTGCGCTCGATGTCACCGCCGCAGTCGCTCCAGTCGCGGAGCTTCTCGACAATCCAGGCGGCGAGCCCGGCGGGGGAGTCGGTGAGTCCGACCGCCGCCGTCTGCGGCTTGCTGCGGTGCATCATCGCGTAGGCACCCTCGCTCGCCCGCCATCCCTCCACCCCGCGCATCCACTCCCGCTCCTCCTCGGTGAGCTCCGCGGGGTCGCCGGCGTACACCGGCACGCCGGCGTCGGTGCGATGGACAGCGGCTACCCGGTCCGGGAAGTCGAGCCCGAGGTACCGGCTGACGTGGCTGCCGATGTCACCGCCCGCCGCTCCGAAGCGCTCGTAGCCGAGCGCGCCCATCAGCTCCGCCCACAGGCCGGCCACGTCCCGCGCGTCGAGCGGCCCCCACGCAGGGATGTCGGAATAGCCGTAGCCCGGCATGTCCGGCACCACCACGTCGAACGCGTCATTCGGGTCCCCGCCGTGGGCGCCCGGGTCGGTGAGGAGTGGTATCACCTTCGTGTAGCGCCAGAACGCGTCCGGCCAGCCGTGGCTGAGGACGAGCGGCAGGGGACGGGCGCTGCCGGACGCGGCGCGCGCGTGCACGTAGTGGATGCCGAGCCCGCCGACCGGCGTGCGGAAGCGGGGGAGTCGGAGGAGCGCCTCCTCCTGCGCCGACCAGTCGAAGCCGTCGGCCCAGTAGGCGACGAGCTCGCGCAGGTAGCCGACGTCGGTGCCCATGCTCCAGCCCGCGTCCTCCGGTGCGTCCGGCCACCGGGTCGCCCGCAGTCGGACCCGCAGGTCCTCGATCGCGGCCGGGTCGGTGCGGGTGGTGAACGGCTCGGGGAGCGGGTGGGCGTCGCGCACGGCAGTCACCGTACCCGCTGGGCGAACCCGCCGGGGTCAGGAACCCGGGGGGAGGTCGACGAAGCGCGAGTAGTGGCCGTGGAAGCCGACGGTCACGGTGCGGGTGGGTCCGTTGCGGTGCTTGGCGACGATCAGGTCCGCCTCGCCCGCGCGGGGGCTGTCCTTGTCGTAGGCCGCCTCGCGGTGCAGCAGGATCACCATGTCGGCGTCCTGCTCG
>DATCMN010000536.1:0-1863 GCA_036563405.1 Naasia sp.
CGAGAGATCGAGGACCAGTTCGAGGTCGACCACGAAGACCTGGCCCAGCTCGCGCTCCGCCGGGAAGACCCCGTGCCTGCCGTGCACCCGGAGGCCGGTGAGGCGGATGCGATCGCGACTCATCGGGCTCCCTCCCACGCGTCGACCACGTCGAGGGCCATCCGGCTGCCCGCCACGTCGTGCACGCGGAGGGCCCACACGCCGGAGGCGGCGGCCAGGGCGCTGACGACGGCGGTCGGGAGATCGCGCGGGTCCCGGCCATCGCCGGAGTCGGCGCCGACCCCGGGCAGCGCGGCGAGGAAGCGCTTGCGGGAGGCGCCGACGAGGAGCGGGAAGCCCAGCTCGCGCAGGTCGGCGAGGCCGGCGAGCAGCGCCCAATTGTGGCAGGCGTCCTTCGAGAAGCCCAGGCCGGGATCGAGGATCAGGTTATCGGGTGCGATGCCCGCCGCCAGCAGCGCGTCGGCGCGGTCGCCGAGCTCGGAGCGGACATCCGCCACCACGTCCTCGTAGACCGCGAGCTCGTTCATCCGATCGCTCGGTCCCCGCCAGTGCGAGGCGACGTAGGGGACGCCGAGCCGGGCGACGGCCACGCCCATGCCGGGGTCGGCGAGCCCGCCGGAGACGTCGTTGACGAGGCCTGCTCCTGCCGCGACCGCGGCTTCGGCCGTGCCGGCGCGGAGGGTGTCGACACTCACCGGGATTCCCCGCTCCGCGAGCGCGGCGATGACCGGGACCACCCGGTTCCGCTCCACGTCGGCGTCGACAGCGACCGCGCCGGGCCGGGTGGACTCCCCGCCGACGTCCACCCAGTCGGCGCCGTCCGCGCGGAGCCGCTCGGCGTGCGCGACGGCGGCCTCGATGTCGGTGTACCGGCCGCCGTCCGAGAAGGAGTCCGGCGTCACGTTGAGCACGCCGAACAGGAGGGGCCGCTCAGGCATCAGGCGTACCGGTCAGGAGCGCGAGGGTCTCCGAGCGCGCGGGCGGCTCGGCGAGCTCGCCGCGGGCGGCGACGGTGACGGCGAGGGCCTCCCGGGTGCGGGTGCCGCGAGCCCACAGGCAGGAGTGGGCCGCGTTCGCGACGACCACCACACCGCGCGGGGCGAGCCCGGCGACGACGGCGTCCGCGATCTCCTCGGTGAGGCGCTCCTGGACCTGCAGGCGGGACGAGACCGCATCGACCGCCCGCACGATCCGCCCGAAGCCCGCCAGCAGTTCGCCGGGAAGGTAGGCGACGCCGATGCTCCCCTCGAAGGGCAGCATGTGGTGCTCGCAGACCGACCGGAAGGGGATGTCGCGGAGCGCGACAAGCCCCGAATGGGGCTCGGGCGGGAAGGCGCCATCCGCGAGCACCGCGGCCGGGTCGCTGCCGGTGCCGGCGAGGAGCTCACCCCAGGCATCGGCCACCCGCAGCGGAGTGTCGGCCAGCCCCGGTCGGGCCGGATCCTCGCCGAGCGCGACGAGCAGGTCGCGCACTATCGCGGGGATGCGCTCGCCGTCGAACGATCCCCGATCCGCCGCCACTAGGCGGTGGCGGGCCGCGGCTTCACCCGGGGAGCCCGGGCACGCTTCGGCTCGCCCGGCTCGGAGTCAACCCCGCCGTCGACGGCTGCGCCGTCGATCGGAGCCTTGCTGGGGATGCTGACGGCCGGCAGGTCGGAGACGGGACGCTTGTCGCTGGACAGCCACTGCGGGCGCTCCGGCAGGTGGATGACGTCCTTGAAGATCTCGGCCAGCTGGTTCTGATCGAGGGTCTCCTTCTCCAGCAGCTCGCTCGCCAGGCGGTCGAGCAGCGCGCGGTTCGCCGTCAGCACCTGGTAGGCCTCGTCGTGCGCTCCCTCGATCAGGTTGCGCACCTCCTCGTCG
>DATCMN010000537.1:0-4221 GCA_036563405.1 Naasia sp.
CGTTGGCGTCGGTCATCTCGGTGATGGCGTAGGCGGTGGGCCACATCGTGCCGTCGTCGAGGCGCGCCTCGTCGTTGAAGCCGAGAGTCGGGTACCGGGTCTTGAACTTCGCGGCCGGCTGGTAGAACGCCACGATCTTGCCGTCCCGGGCGTAAGCGGGGAAGCCGTACCAGGTCTTGGGCGCGAGTTCCGGCGCCGTCGCCGTGACGATGGCGTGCAGCCGCTCGGCGATGGCGCGGTCCGCGGGCTCCATCGCGGCGATCGCATCCAGCACGTCCTGCAGGTCGGCTGCGGCCTTGCCTGCGCCCTTCGCCCGGCTCTTGGCCTTCCGCAACTCGGCCGCACGCTGCTTCATCGCGGCGCGCTCCTCCGCCGTGAACTCCTCGGCAGTGGCGCGACTGTCGCCCTGCTCCTGAACGTCGGTCATCTCCCGCTCCTCTCGTTCCGCCGGCTCTCCCGGCCACTGCCGTCACGGTAGACCCGCGGCCGCACGGGTCGCTTCTCGATTCCTGATCGGTTCCGTGCGGCAGCGCCGCCCTCGCGCCCGCTAGCCCTGGTTGATGCGGATCGGGGAGGATAGGCGGAAGGAGGTCGACGATGCTCGAGGCACTCGCGGGGACAGGGCTGGCCGCCGCCGCCGGGCTCAACGCGTACATCCCGCTGCTCGCGCTCGGCCTGCTGGGCAAGCTCACCGATGTGATCAGCCTCCCGCCCGGCTGGGCCTGGCTCGAGAACGAATGGGTGCTCGGCATCATCGGGGTGCTCTTCCTCGTCGAGATCGTGGCCGACAAGGTGCCCGCCGTGGATCACGTCAACGACATCCTGCAGACGGTGGTCCGGCCGGCGGCCGGCGGCATCGTCTTCGGCTCCGGCACCTCCGCGCAGACACCCGCGATCGCCGATCCCGGCGAGTTCTTCACCTCGGGCAGCTGGGTCCCTGTCGCAGGCGGCATCGTCGTGGCGCTCCTCGTTCACCTCGCCAAGGCGGGAACCCGGGCCGCCGCGAACGCCGCGTCCGCAGGCATCGCCGCGCCCGTGCTGAGCGTTGCGGAGGATGTCGCGAGCGTCGCCCTCGTGGCGTCCGCGATCCTGCTTCCCGCGCTCGTCGTGCTCGCACTCGCCGCCCTGGTCGTGGGGGTGATCCTGCTGGTCCGCCGCGGACGACGGCGCTCACTCGACCGCCAGGCGCGGGCAGTCGCACCCGTCTGATCCGCCGGTCAGGGACCTGAGACGTCGGTCTCCCCCCGGACTGGGGGCCGGGCGCGCGCCCCAACGCTGGGAGGCGCCGATACTCTCGCGCCATGAGCACGGACTTCGCGGCCACGGGTCGCGTCTCCCACCGCCGCAGAGGCGCGGCTAGGGGCCTCGCGATCGCCGCGACTGTGGTCGCCGGGATCGCTGCCGCGTCGGCGGGCACCTCGGGCGCGTATGCCGAGGACACCGAGATCCAGGTCTTCATCTCGGATCCGGCGGAGCAGTCGCTCGAATACGGGCAGTACTGGAGCTGGAGCGTGACGAGCAGCCGGTACCCGAGTGGACCGTCCCTCGAGCAGGAGATGCGCGTGTCGGAGGTGGGGAGCGACGAGCCGTTCCTGACCGTGCCGTGGCAGTGGGACAAGACAGTGTCGTTCGGCGCTTGGGATTTCCCCTCCGCGCTCGGTGTCGGCAGCTATGACTTCGTCGCCGAGGTCGACGGGACATGGATCGGCGATTTCGATGCCGGCATCACGGGCCGCAGCGAGCCGGTTCGCCTGACGATAACGCCGGCGTCCTTCGGGCTCGATCTTCTGATCGTTCCCGACCCCAACTCGGCGCAAAATGCCATCATCACCGCCCGGCTCACTGGCGACGCGCTGAATTACCTGGCGCCTCCCGGCGAGCCCGGACCGTACGCGGTACTCCCCGAGGGCGTGTGGACGGTCACGGTCGTCGATTCCAGCGGCGCGGAGGTCTATTCCCACCAGTCCGCAGGCGAGGCCGCAGGCGATACCGCACTGTCCCTCTACTGGCAGAACGTGCCGGCCGACTCCGTCTTCACGGCTTCCGCCAGCTTCGCCCCGGCGGGCACGACCGCGGACAACTTCGACTTCCGCGCCGCTGAAGGGGTCTCGTTCACCTCCCCGGCCGGTGCCCAGCTTCCGGTGGTCGAGGAGCCTGTCGCGCCGCAGCCCGACCCGGCTCCCGAGGACGCGGCCCTCGGCGTGCCCCTCGCTGGCCTCCTGATCGCCGGACTGGTGGGACTCCTCGCCCTCGCCGTACTCGCGTGGACCCTCATCCGGGCGCTGGGCGCTCGTCGGGCGGAAGCGGCACCCGGAAGGGCCCCGGAGGAGCGCGTACTCGAGGAGGCCGACAGTGTCTGACCGCACCCTGCGCACCGCCGGTATCGCGGCCGTGGCCGCAGCCCTGTGGCTCGGTTCCGCCCTGCCCGCGGCCGCCGAGGAGTACGGCACACCGACCGCGATCAGCGCCGTGTCGACTCCGGAGGCCATCCCGTTCGGCACGGATTGGGTCGTCCAGTACACGGTCATGCAGGATGACGACTGGGGTGTCCCGGCCGGCTCAGGAAGCCTCGACGTGTATGTGGAGGGCGTGGCCGGCGCCTATGCAGCCGACCTCCCCGTCCTGCCCGGAGGAGTCGTGTTCTTCGCCCAGCCGGATGCACAACCGCTGCTTCCTGCCGGCGACCACCGGGTCACCGCGGTGTTCACGCCGTTCGCAGGAACGTACCTGGCATCGAGTCAGACCTCGGAGCCGATCGTCCTGACCGTCACGCCGCTCGTGATCGAGCCCGGCTTCACCATCACCGGCGGTCCGTCCGCCGACGACTCGCGTGCTGTCCGTCTCACCATGGGCCCGTCCGCAGCCCAAGGTCCAGCGCCTGCAGGCACGTGGAGTATCCGAGTGCGCGACGAGGCCGACCGCGAGGTGTTCGCGGCGATGGTTCCCCAGTCGGCGGACGAGCGCACCCTCTCCGTTCCGCTGGACGCGGTGTGGGAGCACGGAGCCGACTACCGGGTGTCCGTCGAATTTCTCGCCGACCCGGCGATCGCGGGGGGCATAGTGAGCTCGAGCATGCCCGACCGGACGTTCAGCACTCCGGAGCAGGGACTCGCCGAGGTTCTGGGAGAGCCGGTTCCGATGCCGCTCCCCGCACTGGTGGGGGCGGCGGCGGGACTCGTGCTGCTCGTCCTCGCCGCGGCCGCGCTTCCCGTGCTCCTGCATCGCCGAAGGGTCGCCGCCGCGCCGCAGGCCGAGCCGCAGGCGGAAGCGCACCCGGTCTGATCGACGTCTGCCCGTCGCAGAATCCCGGCGACCGCGGGGGCGGTTCTGGTTCGATGACGGACATGCGTCTCCTTCTCCTGGGCGGCACCGCCTGGCTCGGGCGGACTATCGCGCGGGCGTCCCTCGAGCAAGGCCATGCGGTCACCTGCGTCGCCCGCGGGACGACCGGGCCGTTCGCTCCGGGCATCGAGGTGGTGCTCGCCGATCGCGATAGGGACGACGGGCTGACGGGGATCGCATCCCGCAGCTGGGACGCCGTCATCGACGTCAGCAGGCAGCCGGGCCAGGTCCGCCGCGCTGTTCGCGACCTGGCGGCCACCGCTGGACGCTTCGTGCTCGTCTCGACCGGCAACGTGTACGCCGACCACAGCCGTCTCGGGGAGGACGAGGACGCCCCGCTGCTGCCGCCTCTCGCCGATGACGTGATGCCGGACATGAGCCGCTACGGCGAGGCCAAGGTGGCCTGCGAGGAGGCGGTGCAGGCGGCCTTCGGACCCGAGCGATCGCTGATCGCGCGCGCCGGCTTGATCGGCGGGCCCGGCGACGAGTCGGGCAGGACGGGTTACTGGCCGCACCGGGTGGCCGCGCCGTCGAACCCCGACGGACTCGTCCTGGTCCCGGACGCTCCCCACCAGCGCGTGCAGGTGATCGACGTGCGCGACCTGGCCGAGTGGCTGGTGCGCTCCGCCGAGGTCGGCACGGGGGGTATCTTCAACGCCACCGGGAACACCCACACCCTCGATGAGCACCTGGCGCTGGTCGCCGGGATCACCGGGTTCGCCGGGCGCTTCGTGCCCGCCGCCCCGTCGTGGCTGCGGGAGCAGGGCGTCGCCGAATGGAGCGGCCCCCGATCCCTTCCGCTGTGGATCGACGATCCGGAGTGGCGCGGCTTCCCGGCACGGAGCAACGCCCGCGCCCTCGCCGCGGGGCTCTCCCTGC
>DATCMN010000543.1:0-6597 GCA_036563405.1 Naasia sp.
CGTGCTGCCCTCAAGACCAAGAGGGGTGCCGGCAACGACCGTCATGCCCGGGTCAACGAGCAAGGAATCCCACATCAAGTGCCCGTAGATGCTCGTCACCCCACCGCCGTGGTCAACCTGCACCGCATTGCCGAAGGTGCCCCAGGCTCCGGCGCGGATGACGGTTCCCGGGCCGGCGGCGAAGATGGTGACGCCGCACTCCTGGGACATGTCGTAGCCCTTGTGGTCTTTGCTGCAGTACGCGCATCCGCTCACCGGATGCCATCCGAATCCCCGACCTTTGAAGTAGTCGCCTGCGAGTGGGTAACCCCAATCACCCTTCACCGCGGGCCGTGCGGATGACGCACCGGCCGACAACGCTGTGGTCGCGTCAGTGCCGGCCAGCACCGCGGGCACAGCGAGCAGCGGTGCCGCCAGAGCCACCCCAGTGAGCGTCGCTACGCAGAGCGCTGTCAGCACGATCCGCCGCGCCAACCGCGACCCCGTCGCAGCGAAAAGGAGCGCCGGCTTGACCACGCGTCAGCCCACTGGCTCGGGGAAGAATCGGATCACTTTGCAATCGCCGGGTCGCTGCGCAGTGCCAGCCGTCGGAACGCTTTCACCGCCGCACACAATCTGGACACTGATGCGGACGGTTTCGTCGAAGCTCACCTCGCCGTCCTCGGCGGCACGGGTGTACGTCATCACAACGTCGGCGCTCGCGGTGTACACATTGTGTTCGACCGTGTCCGCCGACTCCAGGTAGGTCAGCTCGCCCGGCACCGTCGCCGACACGCGACCGTCCTCGCTCGCCAGCTCGTCCCAGTACTCCTGGTCAAACAGGACCGCCTGGTCGAGCTCCGCCTGATAGGCCCCCATCTGATCGAGCGCGTCTTGCTCATTGTTGTACAGCGGGCTCGGCGCGAACCACGAGCGAAGCCAGGCAACCCAATCCGCGCGCTCACTCCTGGTGGTGTCCACCGAGCCCGCCGCCGCGAGTGCCGCGCGCGCGTACAGCTCCGGATCGTCAGTCACCGGCTCGGGGACCCACCCCTGTGCCGTCACCGACGGATCGACCACTGTCCCAGCCCCGACAACAGAGGGCTCGGGGGACGGAAGGCCGGGACTCAGCGACGCGTCCACCGGCGGTGGGCTTTCGGCACCGTCATCCATCAGAGGGCCTCGAGCGAGGAAGGCGATCGCAGCAACCGAGACAGCGGCGCCGAGCACGACCGCCGCAATCCGCCAGAGGCGGCCTCGCCGGGAAGTGGTCATCGGGCGTCCTTCGGGTGTTGCGCGAGTGAATGCCATAGGCCTACTCTCTGTCAAGTGAATAGTCAATACATTCACTCGGAGAGGGTGGAGTCGCAACGTCACGCGGGCCAGGATGAGCCGCATGCCTAGACGAGTTGCACCCAACCCAGGTGGATGGACCGACGGGCTGGAGGACCCCATCAAAGCCCTGGGTAACCTCGTGCGAGCGGGAATCATTGGCCACCTGAGACAGAATGGGCCCGCTACCCGGGCCGAGATCGCAGCGGCACTCGACTTGCCTGTCCCCACCGTTGCCGCATCGCTCAAGCTGATGAGCCAGGCCGGGCTGCTGATAACAGACCCGCCCATTGCGGCCGTGCAACGCGGTCAACGGGTCAAGTACTCGGTCGCCGACGAGACCGTGACCCGGATGTACCTTCAGCTTGGGCATGCAATCGGTGAAGTCTGATGTGTGTCGTGTTGCCGAGCACCTCCTAGAACATCGACTGCGGGTACTCGTCGTCGAGCACGGCGTCGGTGAAGTCCTTCGGCTCCCGCGAGCACCTTGTCCGGCAGCCCGCGGGTCCAGGGCGGCGCCGGCGGGGGCCCGAGGACGCCGCGGATCAGGTCGTACGCCGTCACCGGGGCCATTGAACCCGAAGACCTCGCTGCAGTTCGGCTGCTGGCGACTGAAGGCGGCGTCGGTCTCCGCTCGCGGGGGTATGACCGTCGAGGGGTCGCAACGAATAGCCCGCCAGCCCGGGATAAGTTATCTGCACGTTGAGTCACCGGGTGGCTCGTTCCAGCGCCTCGATCACATGGCGATACGAAAATCCCGTGGCGCGAGACATCCCGATTTCGCAAGTTCGATTTGCCGAGACATGCTCGTGAGCCATGGCGGCGCGTACCTCGGCCGCCTCAGCGGCGGTCGCAGCAGCTGTGAGCTCCGGATGCAGAAGGCCCCGATCCCCCGCGAAAGCACAGCACCCCCAATCGACGGGCACGTGCACGTCGGTCGCGATGGCGCGGGCGATCGAGATGAGGGCCGAATCGATGCCGAGCTGGGCGGTCGAACAGGTGGTGTGGACAGTTATAGAGGCGAAGGGCGACGTGACGGCGAGCATCGGCAGGATGCGGTCGTGCGCGAACTGAACGGCGTCGACGAACCTCAGGGCCTCGAAGCTCCCGCCGGCGTCGACCGCGAGCCTTCTCATCGTCTCCAGCCCCTCGGTGCAAGAAGCGGCATCGCAGACGATCGGGAGCCTGCCGCCGTCGCTCGCTGCGAGGAGCGCCGGGAGGACGGTCTCGGTCATCCGCGAGTATCCCAGGCTGAACCCCTTCGACTTCCAAGGTGTGCCGCAGCACAGACCTCGCAAATTGGCCGGCACGGACCACCCGACACCTGCGCGATCACACAGAGCCAGAAGAGCGGCGGAGACTCCGTGAGTGCCGTCGTCCGCTCCGAACATGGTGGTGATGCACGCTGAGAAGTAGACGAACTCGACGGGGCGCCCGCCGGAGCCTGAACGAGGCCTGGCGCGGCCGCCTCTAGGGAGCCCGGCATCGTAGAGCGGGACCGTCTCCGGCCCCAGCAGCGCCCGAGCCAACTTCGTCGCGACGGCGGGAAGTCGGGGAGGGAGTGCGGCCGCGATGCTCATCGCGGATGCACCGGCACGGGTGACCGTGCTCCAGGACTGCGCCAGCACAGCCGACGCATTCTGCTCGAGTGTGGAACGGCTTCCGGCGCGAAGCCGGCGCACGAGGTCGCCGGTGTTGATGTCAACGGGACACGCGGTGCCGCACATCCCGTCGACGGCGCAGGTCTGCACACCGTCGTACTCGTAGTCATCAAGGAGCTCGCTTGCGAGCTCTTCGTCGCCGCGCCCGCGGGCAGCGGCGATGTCGCGGCGCAGCACGATGCGCTGGCGCGGGGTGAGGGTCAGGGTGCGGCTGGGGCAGGTCGGCTCGCAATAACCACATTCGACGCAGCGGTCGACCTCCGTCTCGACGGTAGGCACGACCTTAAGGTTGCGCAGGTAGGAGGTTGGATCGTCGGAGAGCACCACCCCCGGGTTGAGGATGCCCGCAGGATCGCACATCGACTTCACCGCGAGCATGACCTCATACAGGATGTCGCCGAACTGGCGTCGCACGAAGGGCGCCATGGTGCGCCCCGTGCCATGCTCCGCCTTAAGGGTACCGCCGTGTGCCAGCACGATCTCGACGAGCTCCGCGGTGAAACGCTCGTAGCGGGCTAGCGACGATGGGTCGTCGAACCGTTCGGTGAGCATGAAGTGGATGTTGCCGTCCTTCGCGTGTCCGAAGATGACGCTGTCCTCGTAGCCGTGGCGGTCGAACATTCGGAGCAGCGCCTCGCACGTCGAGAGCATCTGTCCGACTGGCACAGCGATGTCCTCAAGGAGGGCGGTCGTGCCGGAGGGGCGTGCTCCCGCGATCGTCGTGTAGAGACCTTTGCGGGTGTGCCAGAGGGCGGAACGCTGCGTCGGATCAGTGCTGAGTGTCACCGGGCGGGTGGTCCGGAGTGCCGCGAAGACCTCCGATGCCGAACGCTGCGTCGCCGCGAGGTCATCGGAGGTGCGGGTCTGGAACTCCAGCAGCAGCGCGGCGTGACCGGCGACGTCGAGGTCCGCGACCGACGGTGGACAGTCGGACTGCTGTTGCGCGACCCGCAAGCTGCGCGCATCCATGAGCTCGATCGTTGCCAGCCCGGTCGCGACCAGTTGCGGCAGAGCCTCCATCGCGTCGTGAAGCGACGCGAAGACCGCGAGGCCGGTGGCGGCGTAAGGGAGCAACTCGACGGTGCGGAACACCGCCTCGGCGACGAACGCGAGGGTTCCCTCGCTGCCGACGACGAGGTGGGTCAGGATGTCGACGGGCAGGTCGAAGTCGAGGAACGCGTTTAGTCCGTACCCCATCGTGTTCTTCATCGCGTACTGGCGGCGGATTTCGGCTACCGCGACGGAGTCGGCGCGGAGGCTGTCCCGCAGACGCGCGAGACCAGAGTGCACATCGGGTTCGAGATCGCGCAATCTCGTGTCGGCATCCGGAGCGGAGGTGTCGATGACCGTCCCGCTCGCCAGCACGAGGGTCATCGACTCGAGCGTCCGGTAGGCGTTCTGCGCGATGCCGCAGGCCATGCCGCTCGAGTTGTTCGCGATCACGCCGCCGATCGTGCAGGCGATCTCGCTGGCAGGGTCCGGTCCCAGCTTGCGCCCGTGCCGCATCAGTCGCGCGTTGGTCTGCCGCACCGTGACGCCCGGCTCGACGCGCACGCGGTGCCCATCGTCCTCGACGGAGATGCGCTGGAAGGCGGCACGTCCATCGACGAGCACATCCCCGGTCACGCCCTGGCCGGAGAGGCTCGTCCCGCCCGACCGAAAGGTGACGGCTCGGCGGGCGGCGCTGGCCGCGCGGAGCACGCGAGCGACGTCGTCGGCCGACTTCGGCGCGAGGACGACGTCGGGTACAAGGAGATAGTGGGAGGCATCGTGGGCGAGCGCGAAGCGGTCAATCGACCGGTCGCGCACCGTCACCCCGGGCCCGAGCGTGTTCGGGTCGAGAACGTCTCGCTCCGAGCTCACTGTGCGCGATCGCGCCGCGGCGTTCACGACTTCGGGGGTCGCGCCACGAGCGCGGCGCCCTCGATGCGGAAAGGTCCGGCGGCGAACGGCACGAGCACCGTCGACCCCGCGGCGAGGCGCCGCGCGCCGGAGGCGAGGGTAAGTACGGCCTCCTCGAGCGCGATCACGATGGCGAAGCCAGCGGCGAAGTCGTGCCGGACGTCGACGCGATCGAGACGGAAGAACTGCTCCGCGCCCCCGGGGAGCGCGGGACCCTGCGCGACGGAACGGCGTACAAGGCCCTCGATCTCGGCGGTCGAGCGCCCGCGGGTCTCGACGGCCGAAAGCGCGACCCCGAAGCCGAGACCGAGGTGGCCGTCGCGTTCCCCGTCGAGGTCGAAGCCCGTCCACTCGAGCAGAATCGACAGGTCCTCCGGTTCCTGCACTTCCGCGAGGAGGATGCCGTCGCCGATCGCGTGCAGCGCGCCGTGCGGCACGAAGACGCTGTCTCCCGCGGCGACCGTTACCGCATGCATGAGCGCAAGAAGGCCCGCGGAGTCCTGCGTCGCGACCAGCATCCGTAGCTCGTCGTCGGAAACGTCCCTCACGAGCCCGAGGTGCACGAGACCGGGCGTCAGGATGTACCACGCCTCCGCTTTGCCGTGTGCGCCCAAGACATGCCGACTCGCGAAGCTCCGGTCTGGGTGCGCGTGCACGGGGAGGCGCTGACCGGCGTCGAGCAGCTTCACGAGCAGCATCGTGTCGACGCCGAACCGCTCGACGTGCCGCTCGCCGAGCCAGCGGTTGGGGTTGCGGGCGACGGCGTCGGCGAGGAGCTCGCCGTCGGCGAGGCGTGTCATGCCGGTGGGGGCCTGTCCGCGCACGCTCGTCGTGGAGCCGACCCAGTCCTCGGGCGTGTTCGATGCAGAGGAGGGCTCACCGCGGAAGCGGGAGATGCGCTCCCCGCCGCGATAGAAGCGGGCCGTCGGCTGATTAGAGGGCAGGATAATCGATTCCATCAGGATTCTTTGGTGGTCGGGCTGGGCGAGGTCATCCGGCGGAGCCATCGGTGACGACGAGTGGCGCGAGCGCGGGGTCGAGCCGGACGACGTTGCGAGGAGTAGGACGCTCGCCGATCATCACGGCGGCGGAGCATGCGGCGGCGAGGGCGCCGGCGAGCGCCGGTTCGGCGCTGCGGGCGAGACCGAAGAGCAGACCCGCGGTACTCGCGTCGCCGGCGCCGTTCGTCGTCCGCGGAGTCACGGGCCGCGGCGGGACGAGGAACTCGCGCTCAGCCCACGAGGCGAGCCCGGAGAGCACCGCACCCCCGGCCTGCAACCGTTCGGTCGATCCGGTGCGCACCTGCACGCCGTGGTGGCCAGCAGAGATCGCGACGACGGCGGCTCCCGCAGCGAGCATCCACTCGGCCAGCTCGTTGACAAGCCCGGGGGAGTAGCCCGCTTTGATTTGGAGCGCTGAGGTGAGGTCTTCGAGGCTCGGGCTCACGACGTCGCAGTGTGCGAGGGCCCCCTCGAGGAGCGAGCGCCAGTCGTGGGTGCCCGCAGGTGAGCCGGGGTCGACGACTGCGAGGTCTAGGGAGGTCGTGACGCCCGCCGCGCGGGCTCGCTCGAGCATCACTCGCAAGGGCCGGCCGCCGTCCACGAGCAGCCCGGGCAGCAGCGACGGGTAGCCCACGTGGAGTAGCCCGACGCCTGCGACGTCGACGCCCGAGCCATCGAACTCGTCGTTTGCGCCGGTGTGGTGCCAGAAGGTGCGGTCTTCG
>DATCMN010000001.1:0-2072 GCA_036563405.1 Naasia sp.
GGTTCGCGAACACGCCCCCCGAATGTGTTCCCCCACCACTGGGGATGCCCTCGGGGATGCCCTCGTGAAGTGCAGTCCGCATACTTGTCGGCGGGGGAAATCATGTCAATCATTCGCAAGGCAATCGCACGCATCAAACCGCGCCAGGTCGATCTCGACCTGCTGCACGAGCGGCTCGTGACGAGCCGCGAGTACGCCGAACTCACCGCGTCCGTCTAGGCTCGCAGCCGCAGCGACGCCGGTCGGGGGGCCGTGCGGAGCACCTGTCAGGATGGCGGGATGCGGATCCGCGGAGTCCATCACATCGCCGTCATCGGCACCGACTACGAACGCAGCAAGGCCTTCTATACGGGGGTTCTCGGCTTCACCGTCCGCAGCGAGGTGTATCGCGCAGAGCGCGACTCGTGGATGGGCGATCTCGAGTTGAACGGGCAGTACGTGCTCGAGCTCTTCTCTTTCCCGTCGCCGCCGGCTCGTCGGTCGGGGCCCGAGCAGGTGGGACTCCGTCACCTCGCTTTCGCGGTCGACGACGTGGAATCCGCGGCAGAGGAAATGCGCGGAAAAGGGGTGCTCGTCGAGGACGTGCGAATAGACCCGCACACGGGCTCCCGCTTCGTCTTCTTCGTCGACCCGGACGGCCAGCCATTGGAACTCTACGAGGCCACGTGCCCCGGCACTGATTATCGACCCCGCCTCTGACCGCTCTCCTCCGGGTCGTGAACGCGCGAGCAGGCGAGCCTCGAAAGACACCCCTTCAGCATCGTCTTGCCTGATCAGCTGTGGATGACGTCGACGCGCTGTCGGTGGTCGGCGGTACCTTCGGAGCACGAATCAGGGGGTGTCATGTACGAGTTCCCGTCCACTCCGGCGGCTCAGTGGCGCTCCCGGATGGACCTCTCGCTCCGTGAACTGGAGATCGTCGAGGAGGAGTCGCGCTTCTACCAGGCGCAGCGCTATGCGGGTGCGGCGGAGGCGTGGCAGGTGTTCGCGGACCAGTTCGGGCCGGACATCTCCACGGATCGCAGCAGCATGCAGCAGCGGTCGTTCCGGGCGGAACTCGCCACCGTCCTGTCGATCCCGGAAGTCACAGCCGAGAACCTGCTCGGCCGCGCCCGCATCCTCGTCGGGTCGATCGCTGACACCTTTCGGGCGTTCGAGGCGGGCCGCATCTCGGAGCGGCACGCGACGATCCTCGCCGACGCCGTCGCGCCCCTCGGGCCTGACGACACTGCGGAGTTGGAGCGGCGTGCACTCCCCCACGCGGAGAAGCTGACCGCGGCGAAGTTCGCCCGGAAGGTCGAGCACCTGCGGGAGATGATCCGCCCCTCGGAGGCGACCGAACGCCACCGGGAGGCGGTGAAAGAGCGCGAGCTGTACGTCCAGCCGGCACCCAACGGCATGGCCTGGGTGCACGCGCTGATGCGGTCCATCCACGCGGCAGCCATCGACGACTATGCCGACAAGCTCGCCAACGCCAACGCCAGCGAGGGCGACGACGACGACCGCACCCACATCCAGCGACGCCTCGACGCCTTCGTCGACCTGATCCTCGACAAGGGCGTCATCCTTCCACCCGTCGACGAGGAGCACGGGTTGCGGCAGCGGCAGCCGTCCGGGATCGTGCCCACCGTGCACGTCACCGTTCCGGCCCTCACCATCACAGGCGAGAGCGACGAGCCTGCAACTCTCGACGGGATCGGCCCTATCGACCCGGAGACGGCGCGCGAGCTGATCGGCTGCGCACCCGGCATGTACCGGATCCTGACCCACCCCGACACGGGCGTCGCCGTCCACTTCGGCCGGACCAGATATCAGGTGCCCGCGGAGTTGCGGCGGTTCCTGCAGGTGCGGGACGGGACCTGCAGGTTCCCGGGCTGCAACCGGCGGGCCGCGAGGTGCGAGGTCGACCACACCAAGGACTGGCAGCACCTAGGACCATCCGACGCGGTCAACCTCGGCCACCTCTGCAAGAAGCACCACGCGCTGAAACACGGCTCCGGCTGGACTGTGCGGCAAGAACCGCGATCCGCGGTGTACGCCTGGACCTCGCCGACCGGGCGCGCGCATACGAC
>DATCMN010000003.1:0-2914 GCA_036563405.1 Naasia sp.
ATGGTCTTGAAGGCCTCCTCGAGGATCTGAGCGCCCGTCCAGGACCACACGCAGTGCGGGAACGCCTTGCCGTCCTGCTCGTGATCCGTGACGTACTTCTCGATCGCGGCGAAGTAGGCCTTGCCGGCCTCGGACTCCGCGAACGGAGGGGCTGCGGCGGCCTGCGAGAAGCCGGCTGCATAGACACCCGTGAACGTGTCGCCCGTCACGCCGGCCGGCGTGAGCACGCCGCCCGGCGAGGCGGTGTTCGACGGCAGGAAGAGGATCGGCTTCCAGCCGAGTGCCGCGACCTTCTGCAGGTCCGCGATCGCGAGCGGGGTCACGGAGACGGCGTGGAACAGCACGTCGGCGCCGGTCGCCTGCAGCTCGGTGATCTGGCCCTCGAGGCTCGACGCGGTCGGCTCGTAGCTGAGCTCCTTGACGATCTCGATGTTGTCGCTGCCCTCGATGGCGTCCTTGAAGCCCTGCGTGTAGCCCTTGCCGTAGTCGTCGTTCTGGAAGAGCACCGCGACCTTGTGCGGCTGCCCGTCGGCGACAAGTGCCTCACCGAAGGCGCCACCCTCCTGGGCATAGGTCGCGACGAGCCCGAGATCCATGTAGCCGTCCTCGCGCGAGCTGAAGATCGGGTCACCGGTCATCACGAGCACCTGGGGGAAGCCCTCCTCTGCGGCCGCATCGCGCCAGGCGCGGTTCGTCGGCGTGCCGAGCCCGAGCGCGCCGGCGAAGACCTCGTCGGAGACCATCTGCTGGAAGTTCGTGACCGACTTCTCCGGGTTGTACTCGTCGTCGTAGGTCTTGACCTCGATGGTGCGGGTCTTGCCGTCGCCGAACTCGATCCCGCCTTCGTCGTTCTTCATCCCGAAGTACGCGATCGCCCCGTCGGCCGTGCAGTTGCCGGGCCCGGCGGTGGTGCCGGTCAGCGGCGTGCTGATGCCGAGGGTGAGCGTGTCGTCGGTGATGCCGGGGGAGGCCTCGGCGGCGCCACCGCTGCTGCCGCCCCCTCCGCCGTTCGCCGGCGGCTCTGCACGGCCGCAGCCGGTGATCGCGAGTGCGACCACTCCGGCAGACGCGGCGAATGCGAGCATGCGCCTTCCGGTCACTGTGGTGATCATGTGGTGCCTCTCCTTCGAGGAATGCGTTTTCAGTGCTTGGTGTTTCCGGTGGCCGACTCCGTGCTGCTGCTGGAGTCGACGTTGTGCCCGCCGCGTCGGCGTCGCGCGAGGCGCGCGAGAACGCGGGGAAGACTTGCGAGCCCGCCCGGGAGCAGGAACAGCACGAGCAGGATCACGACCCCCTGCACCACCGTGGTGGCCTCGGGGTAGATGGCGTTCGTGATCTGGGGGATGAGGACGTAGATCGCGCCGCCCAGGATCGACCCGACGATGCTGCCGGCTCCGCCCACGATGGTCGCGATCACCAGCTCGATGGAATGCCCGAACGACAGGGTCTCGCTGGAGGTGTACTGCAGCGCCACGATGTAGAGGAACCCGGCGGCACCTCCGTACATGGAGGCGATGGTGAAGGCCAGCACCTTGTAGCGGTACGGGGAGATGCCCATCGACGCCGCCACCGCCTCGTTCTCCTTCACGATGGCGAAGGCACGGCCGAACTTGCCGCGGACGAGGAAGTACGCGAGCGCGAAGAGCACGGCGGCGATCAGCATCACCAGGTAGTACTGCCACTGGTCGTCGGCGAGGCCTGTCCAGCTAGGAGCCGAGAACGGGTTGCCCTTGTAGGTCTGCCCGTCCGATGCCACGTAGTCGAGTCGCCGCACCGAGACGCCCTCGTTGCCGCCGGTGATGTCGGACAGCCGCTTGGCGATCGGGACGCCGATGATCGGAAGGGCGATGGTGATCATCGCGAGCGCGAGGCCGCGGAGCCGGACGGCCGCCAGTGCGACGATCAGCCCGATCACGCCCGGGATCACGATCGCGAGGACGAAGCCGATCACGATGGCGCCCTCGGCGATGCTCCCTCCCCACAGGGCTCGGATCGGGATGATCGCGCAGTACGCGCCGACGCCGACGAAGAAGATGTGTCCGAGGGACACCTGCCCGGTGTAGCCCATCACGATGTTGAGGCCCAGCACGGCGACCGCGAAGACGGCGATCCGGGTGATCGTCTGATTCGTGAACTCGGTCGCCGAGAGGGGGAGCACGAGCAGGATGACGGCGACGGCTACGCCGATCGCCCAGCGCACCCAGGCCTTGTCGAGGAGGCTCCGCACTCCGTTCATACGCGGACCACCGACTTCCGGCCGAAGAGACCCTGCGGTCGCAGGATGAGGATGACGAACAGCAGCACGAATGGCACGGCGATCTTGAGATCGTGGCCGATCAGCGGCACGAAGGTGCCCGCGAGGTTCTCGAGAATGGCGATCCCCAGCGCGGCGACCACGGCGCCGATCGGCGAGTTGAGCCCGCCGATGATGACGGCGGCGAGCGCGTAGACGAGGATCGCGTCGAAGTTGCCGGGGTTCAGCTGCGCCTTCGCGGCGAGGAGGATGCCGGCGATAGTCCCCAGGGCTGCGGCGAGCCCCCAGCCGATCATGAGCATCCGGCCGACCCTGATGCCCGAGAGTGCGGCGGAGTTCGGGTTGTCGGCGACCGCGCGCAGGCCGAGACCCATCTTGGTCTTCGAGAAGAGCAGCTGGAGGACGGCCATCAGCGCGACGATGGTGAGGAAGGTGGTGAGCGACCACACGCTGATTGCGACACCGGCGACCGTGAAGCTCGTGCCGGTGTTGAAGAAGAAGGGATACGGGAGGAAGTTGAACCCCCACACCATTCCGATGAGACCCGTGATCAGCGTGAGGAGCCCGATGGTGGCGACGACCTTCGTGTCTTCCTCGCCCCCCTGGAAGCGGCGCATGACGAACCGTTCGAGGAAGGCGCCGATCCCGAAGGAGAGGACG
>DATCMN010000007.1:0-11618 GCA_036563405.1 Naasia sp.
TGTCCTCGTCGCGCCGGTCGCCCGGCGTGCTGACCACTCCGATGACCCGGTCGTGGTGGGGCCGCAGCCCGTCTATCGCAGCTCCCAGGGCGAGCAGGGCCGCAGGGTTGTGCGCGTAGTCGAGGATCGTGGTGAAGCCCGGTGCGCGGGTGATGTTCAGGCGCCCGGGATTCTGCTCGAACGAGCCCTCGAAGCCGCGCAGCGCCTCCGCGATCGTCGCCGGCTGCACCCCGAGGCTGTACGCCGCCGCTGCCGCCGCCAACGCGTTCTGGACGTTGAACATCGCCCAGCCGGCGAGCGTGGCGGGGATCTCCGACACCGGCAGCAGGGGGATGCGCCGCTCGCCGTCCCAGAGCACGAGTGCGTCCCCCGTCTCCCCGGACTCGCGGGCGCTGATCAGGCCGCCGTCGGCCCGATGCGCCTGCAGCGCTGGCGAGAGCTCGTCGGCCGTCGTGAACCAGCCGACCCTGCCGCGGGCGACCCGGGCCATCCGGCGGGTCAGCGGGTCGTCGGCGTTCAGGACCGTCATGCCGCGCCGCGCGACCTGGCGCGCGACGACGCTCTTGACGGCAGCCATGTCCTCGAGGGTGTCGATCCCCTTCAGCCCGAGGTGGTCCGCGGAGATGTTGAGCACGATGCCGACGTCGGCGAGGTCGTACGCGAGGCCTTCCCGGAGGATCCCGCCACGGGCGGTCTCGAGAACGGCGCAGTCCACTGTGGGGTCGCCGAGCACGAGGCGCGCGCTCTTCGGCCCGCTCGCGTCGCCGCCGCGGATCCTGCGGCCGTCGACGTACACGCCGCTCGTGGTCGTCATGCCCGGGGTGCGGCCGTCCGCCCGGAGGATGTGCTCGACCATCCGCACGGTGGTGGACTTGCCGTTGGTGCCGGTGACCGCCACGATCGGGATCCGGCCGCGGGAGCGACCCGGAAACAGCAGGTCGATCACGGGCGCCGCGACATTGCGGGGCGCGCCATCGGATGGCTGCAGATGCATGCGCAGGCCGGGGGCGGCGTTCACCTCGAGGATCCCGCCGCCTGACTCGGCGAATGGCAGGCCGATGTCGGCGGTGAGCACGTCCAGTCCCGCGACGTCGAGGCCGACGATCCGCGCGGCGCGCTCTACGGCGGCGCGGGTGTCCGGGTGCACCTCGTCGGTGCGGTCGATCGCCTCCCCGCCTGTCGACAGGTTCGCGGTGTCCCGCAGGGTGACGACGCGGCCGGCGACCGGCACGTCGTCGAGGGTGAGGGCCTGGCGCTCGAGGACCGCGTCGACGGCGGCGTCGAGCCGCACGCGGGTGAGGACGTTCTCGTGGCCCGCCCCCCGCCGCGGGTCGGCGTTCAGCGCCTCCACCAGTTCCCGGACGGTGTGCACGCCGTCTCCCATGACGCGCGCTGGCGTGCGCTCCGCCGCGGCCACCAGGCGACCGCCGACGACGAGCAGGCGGTAGTCCCGGCCCGACAGCTGCTCCTCGACGATCACCCGGCGGCTGATCGCCGCGGCGTCCGCGAACGCCTGCCGCACGGCCGCCTCGCCGAGGACGGCGAGGGTCACGCCCCGGCCGTGGTTGCCGTCGAGCGGCTTGACGACCGCGGGAGCGCCGAGCCGGGCGGCGGCCGCAACGGCCTCCTCGACCGTGGTGACGAGACGCCCGCGGGGCACAGGGATGCCGGCTGCCTCGAGCAGGGTTTTGGTGAGGTGCTTGTCCCCGGCCGTCACCACGCCGAGGTGTGAGGTGGCACCCGTGATGCTGGCCCGCAGCATCCGCTGGGCACTGCCGGCGCCGAGGCGGACGAGGCTCTGCGCGTCGAGCCGCTGATGCGGGATGCCGCGCCGCGTCGCCTCGTCGACGAGGGCCCGGGTGCTGGGCCCGAGACCGGCGCCGACCGTGAGACGGCGCAGCGCCGTGAGGCCCGGGACAGCGCCGTCATCGGCGGCGCGCGGCGCGGGCTCGGCGAGCCGGTCGAGCCCGCGGACCTCGGCGAGGGAGGGCGGAAGGAGTCCCGCGACGAGCTCGACCGCCAGCCGGCCGGCGAGGAGCCCGGGCTGCGCGTCGCGGTAGGCGTACAGGACGTTGTACCGCCCCGGGGAGCCGACGACCGATCGGGTCTTGCCGCGACCGGCGGGAGCGCCGGCGACGGTCTGCAGCTCGAGGGCGATGTGCTCGATCACGTGCCCGAGCCAGGTGCCGTCGTGCATGCGCTCCACGAAGCCGCCGGGCCTCCGCACGCTGCAGCGGTGCCGCCCGAGTCCCGGCAGCGCGGCGAGCAGCGCCTCCGGGAAGCCGGGAAGCCGGTCCGTCGGGTGATCCTCGAGAGCCTCCAGATCGAGCTGGAAGCGGATCATCGGCGATCCGCTGAAGAGGTTCGGGCCGGCGTAGACCGCCTTCTCGATGATCTCCATCGACCATCCCTTTCTGCCCCCGTGTCGGGGGCGCGAGAGGAAACACTACGTCCTCGGCAGCGGCCGCTCTCGCCGGGTGGGGCGCGAGTCTCCGCGGTCGCGGTTGGGTTGTGCTGTCAGGTCGTCGGATCGGCAGGACCCGGGGGTAGCGTGACGGTGAAGACCGTCGACCCGGGCTCGGTCGCGACGGTCACCGTGCCGCCGTGTGCCTCGACGACCCCGCGCACGATGGAGAGCCCGAGACCCGTGCTGCCGGTCCCGCGCTGGCGGGACGCGTCGCCGCGGGTGAAGCGCTCGAAGAGGCGCTCCGCCACCCCCGGGTCGATCCCCGGCCCGTCGTCCGCCACCTGGAGGGTGACGACACCATCGGGAGCCGAAGCCAGCGAGGTGATGACCACCGTGCCTGCCGGCGTGTGCACGCGGGCGTTCGCGAGGAGGTTGACCACCACCTGGCGGAGTCGGGGCTCGTCCCCGGTCACGCCGATCGGATCCTCCGGCAGGTCGAGCACCCACTCGTGGTCGGGGCCCGCGGCGTACGCGTCGCCCACCGCCTCCACGACCACCTGCGACAGGTCCACCTCCTCGCGGGCCAGCTCCCGGCGGGAATCGAGGCGCGCGAGCAGCAGCAGATCCTCGACGAGGGCCTGCATGCGCACCGACTCGCTCTCGACGCGCGCGAGGCTGCGCCGGACCTCCTCGGGCAGGTCGGGCTGGGTGCGGCGGGTGAGTTCCGAGTAGCCGCGGATGGAGGCGAGCGGGGTGCGCAGCTCGTGGCTGGCGTCCGCGACGAACCGGCGCACCTTCTCCTCGCTCTCGGCCCGCGCCGTCAGCGCCGTGCCGACATGGTCGAGGAGTCGATTCAGCGCTGCGCCGACCTGGCCCACCTCGGTTCGCGGGTCGGTGTCCTCCGATGGCACCCGCACGGCGAGGTCGACCTCGCCCCGGTCGAGCGGCAGGTCCGCCACGCTCGCCGCGGTGAGCGCCACCCGGCGCAGGGGGCGGAGCGCCGCGCCCACGCTGAGGGCGGCGGCGACCCCGGCGACCGTGAGCAGCACCAGGAGGAGGGCGAGGCCGATCGCAGTCACCCCCGCGAGAGTTCCCTCCACGCCGGAGAGCGGCCGAGCCACCACCACGGTGACGCCCCCCGGCCCGTCGAACGCGAGGGCCCGGTAGCTGCCGAGGCCGTCGCCGATCCCGACCGTGCGCGGGCCCTCCCCCACCGGCACGTCGGCGAGGGCCGCCGCCGACCCCGCAGACAGCTCCCGGAGCCGGCCGGTGGCGTCGAGGTAGCCGGCGTCCGCCACCCGCGAGTCCTGCACGAGGGCGATCACAGTCTCGACGCTCTGGCCCGGCACGTTCACGTAGCCGCCGCCCGACGGCGGGCCATCCACCCGGGCCGCCCGGCTCGCCGACTCCCGCAGCTCCTGGTCCACCTGGCCGACCAGGACGGACTGGAGCACGAAGATCGAGACGGTGCCGACGAGCACGGAGACGGCGGCGAGCAGACCGACGACGATCAGCACCAGCCGGAACCGGAGCGACCGCGCCCCGGTCACGGCGCGGGCTTCAGCAGGTAGCCCGCCCCGCGGACCGTGTGGATCATCGGCGCGCGGCCCGCGTCGATCTTCCGGCGGAGGTAGGAGATGTAGATCTCCACCACGCTCGACTTGCCCCCGAAGTCGTAGCTCCACACCCTGTCGAGGATCTGCGCCTTGCTCAGCACCCGGCGCGGGTTGCGCATCAGGTACCGCAGCAGCTCGAACTCGGTGGCGGTCAGCTCGATCGGGTCGCCTCCCCGGAACACCTCGTGGCTGTCCTCGTCGAGGGAAAGGTCGCCGACGGTGATCACCGGATCGGTGCCGGTCGCGACAGTGGCGACGCTGCGCCGGATGAGTCCCCTCAGCCGCGCGACCAGCTCCTCGAGGCTGAACGGCTTGGTCACGTAGTCGTCGCCGCCCGCGGTGAGCCCGGTGATCCTGTCATCGAGGGAGTCCTTCGCCGTGAGGAACAGGACCGGCGTGTCCGAGCCGTCGGCGCGGACGCGGCTCAGCACCTGCAGCCCGTCGATGTCGGGAAGCATGATGTCGAGCACTATCGCGTCGGGCCGGAACTCGCGCGTCACGGCGAGCGCACTGCGCCCGTCGGCCGCCGTCTTCACCTCCCAGCCCTCGTAGCGGAGCGCCATCGAGAGCAGGTCGGTGAGCGTCGACTCGTCGTCGACCACGAGCACCCGGATGGGACTTCCGTCGGCGCGGCGGAGCGGGCCGGAGGCGGCGCGGGAGGAGACCTTCTCGGACGACATGACCCCAAGTATTCGCGGAAGCCTATGAGCGCGCTGTGCCTGCACTGTGACAAGCCAGTGGACTTGTCCACCCGCCCGTATCGACGTCGTAGGGAGCCGCCCGACGTCGCCGGCACCAGCGCAGAGCCCACCAGCGAACGCCTCAGCCTGCGTTGATATGGTGCCCGGGGCCCGGTCAGGGGCACGGAGAGGTCGGCAATGGCACCGCGGCTCACGACCCGCATCAACGCGTGGATGATGTCCACGGTCGCGACCCGCCTCGTCAAGCCGCCCTCCCTCGCGCTCACCGATCGCTCGATCCCGCGATCCGTGGCCGTGCGCGTGCCGACCCGGCACGGCGACGTTCGGTGCCTGATCACGCGTCCGCCAGCGGACGCCCCCCTCGCCGCCAGGCAATCCGGTCCCCCTGTGACCCTGAACGTGCACGGCGGCGGCTTCATGGTCGGCAACCCGCTGCAGGACGAGCACCTCGTGCGCGGCATCGCCGGCGAGGTGGGCAGCGTCGTCGTGAACATCGACTACAGCATCTCTCCGAGAGCACGATTCCCGCGCGCGCTCGAGGAGACCTACGATGTGCCCCGCTGGGTCGAGAGCACCGCGCCGACGATGGGCTGGGACGGTGGGAGGATCGCCTTCAGCGGCGGCAGCGCAGGCGGCAACCTCGCGCTGGGTGCCATGACCCTCGCCGCGCGCGAAGGAGGACCCGCCGTCCGGGCCGCAGCGCTCTACGTACCGGCGGTCGACAACAGCATCCCGCCGGAGACGCACACGTCGCCCATCGACGAACCTTTCGTCAGCGCGGGCCTGCGGGAGATGGTGGACGTGTCCTACTTCTCAGCGGATGACGACCGCAGGGACCCCCTCGCCTCCCCGATCTTCCTCCCGGACGCCGAACTCGCGGCTCTTCCGCCGCTGCTCGTCGCCACCGCGGAGTACGACACCTTCACCCCCTTCATCGACGACTTCGTGACACGAGCCCGCTCGGCCGGTGTCCGCGTCGCCGCGCACCGGTTCCCCGCCGTCGACCACGACTTCTACTTCTCGCGCAGCACTCCGGCGGCGATGATGACCGAACTGATGATGCAGGTCCGGGACCACCTTGTGAGGGAATTGGCCTGACCGCCAGCCGGGCGGCGGCCGATGGGAGGCGCCCGACCGGGAACGGACAGAATGAGACGCCGAACACTGTCTCCACTCGGAACGTCCGCGTAACACCACCGACTCATTCGACCGTTTGACTGGTCGTGGCCGGCACCCTCCCGGCGCACACAGAAGGGCGGCTCCTACGTTCACCTCAGCAGGGGCCGTCGCCACGTCCGTGGCGCGCCGGCCCGAGACGATGCGCGCCGCCGTCGCGCAGGCGGCGGGACCTCCTGACCACCTCGTCGAGGCCCGCTGCCCATCCCCGACGCGGGTGGGCAGCGAAGTCCTCGTGCGCGTCATCGCCGCCGGCGTGAACCCCGTTGATGCGAAGACGCGGGCCGGCCGGGGGGTCGCGGCCGCCGCCGCCTGGCCGCTGGTGCCGGGCTACGACTTCAGCGGCGTCGTCGTCGAATCGCCCTACGCCGCGTTCCCCCTGCAGCCGGGCGACGAGGTGTTCGGGATGACCGCCTTCCCCCGCACGACCGGGAGCTACGCCGAATACGTGTCGGTGCCCGCTCTGAGCGTGGCCCGGAAGCCGCGCATCCTCTCCCACGTCGAGGCCTCCGCCGTGCCGCTCGCCGCACTCACCGCCTGGGGCGCGGTGGTCGACCTCGCCAAAGCGCACGAGGGTCAGCGCATCCTCATTCACGCCGGTGCCGGCGGGGTAGGGCACTTCGCCGTGCAGTTCGCCGCCTACTTCGGCGCCTCCGTCGCCGCGACGGCCTCCGGCGCGAACGGCGCATGGCTGCGGGAACTAGGGGCGAGCAGGGTCATCGACTACACCTCCGAGCGCTTCGAGGACGCCGTCGCAGACCTCGACGTGGTGATCGATGCGGTGGGGGGCGACACCGGCCGTCGCTCCGTGGGTGTCCTCCGGCCCGGCGGCCAGCTCGTCAGCCTCCCGTCGGCGGGCTGGCCCGAGGTCGCCGCGGAGGCGGCGGCGGCAGGCGTGCGGGGCAGCGGATTCTGGGTGACGCCCGACGCGACGACGCTGTCGGTGATCGCACGCCTGCTGACTTCAGGAGATGTGCGGGTACGCGTCGACGCGGTGCTGCCGCTCGCGAAGGCCGCGGAAGCGCACCGCCTGGTCGAGGGCGGCCACGTCCGCGGCAAGGTGGTGCTCCAGGTCAGCGACTACTGAGGGGCAGCCCTCAGGCGAGGACCCGCACCATCACATGGTCCCGGTGCAGGTCAGGCCCCACGCGGAAGGACCGCTCCCCCGCCACGGCGAAGCCGCTCTTCGCGTAGAACCGCTGCGCCCGGACGTTCCGCTGGTTGACGCCCAGCCACACGCCCGCCACGCCCGCAGCCGTGGCGCGCTGCAGGGTCACGTCGAGGAGCGCGGCGGCCATCCCGCCCCCGTGAGCGGACGGGCGCACGTAGATCTTGCTCAGCTCCGCCGTGGGACGCACAGTCACCGCCGACGCCACTTCCTCGTCGGCGGGGTCGCCGAGCACGAGGAGGGTGTAGCCGACGAGCCCGCCGGAGTCCTCGGCGACCATCAGCACCTGCTGCGGGTCCGCGAGGTACCGCCGGAAGTGGGGCTCGCTGAGGTTGGCTGCCAGGAACTCGGCGACGGCCTCGGGCGTCGTGCCGGGCGGGCAGGCGAGCGGAAAGGTCGCCGCGGCGAGCTCCGCGAGCGCCGCAGCGTCGAGCGGGGTCGCATCCCGCACCTCTGCAGACAGCGAGATGCCCACTTCTGCGGCGTCTCCGGACGGGTCCGCGGCAGAAGTGGGCATCTGGGTGCTGCTGGTTACAGCGCGTTGACGTCCAGCGGGATGCCGGGGCCGAACGTGGTCGACACGGCGCCCTTCTGGATGTAGCGGCCCTTGGCGGCCGACGGCTTCAGCCGCTGGACCTCCTCGAGCGCCGCCTTCAGGTTCTCGCTGAGCTGTTCCTCGCTGAAGCCCGCCTTGCCGACCACGAAGTGGACGTTGGCGTGCTTGTCGGTGCGGAACTCGATCTTGCCGCCCTTGATGTCGGAGACGGCCTTCGCCGCATCCGGCGTGACAGTGCCGGTCTTCGGGTTGGGCATGAGGCCGCGAGGGCCGAGGACGCGGCCGAGCCGGCCGACCTTGCCCATCATGTCCGGAGTCGCGACGGCGGCGTCGAACGCCGTGTAGCCGCCCGCGACCTTCTCGATCAGCTCGTCGCCGCCGACCTCGTCGGCGCCCGCGGCGCGGGCGGCCTCGGCGGCCGGGCCCTGCGCGAAGACGATGACGCGGGCGGTCTTGCCGGTGCCGTGCGGGAGGATGACGGTGCCGCGCACCATCTGGTCCGCCTTGCGGGGGTCGACGCCGAGCTTCAGCGCGACCTCGACGGTCGAATCGAACTTCGCCGAGCCGGTCTGCTTGGCGAGGCCGACAGCCTCATCGGTGGTGTAGAACCGGCCGGCCTCGATCTTCTCGGCGGCGGCGCGGTAGGCCTTGGACTTCTGTGCCATGTTCTCTTCCCCGCCCTTACTCGACCGTGATGCCCATGGAACGAGCGGTGCCGGCGATGATCTTCTCGGCCGCCTCGATGTCGTTCGCGTTGAGGTCCGGCTGCTTCTGCTCGGCGATCTCGCGCACCTGCGCCCGGGTCAGCTTGGCGACCTTGGCGGTGTGCGGGGTGGCGGAGCCCTTCGCGACGCCCGCGGCCTTCTTGATCAGCTCAGCCGCCGGCGGCGTCTTGAGCACGAACGTGAAGGAGCGGTCCTCGTAGACGGTGATCTCGACGGGGATGACGTTGCCGCGCTGCGCCTCGGTGGCCGCGTTGTACGCCTTGCAGAACTCCATGATGTTGACGCCGTGCTGACCGAGCGCGGGGCCGATGGGCGGGGCCGGGTTGGCCGCACCCGCCTTGATCTGGAGCTTGATCAGCCCCGTGACCTTCTTCTGACGTGCCATTTCTGTTCTTTCCTCTCATCGAGCGGCCGGAGCCGCTCTCCCGCCTCCCCGGCCGTTCCGGGGTGCGGTAGCTGTGTCCTCGCGGCGCCACGGGCGCCCGGGGAAGTCCTAGAGCTTGGTGACCTGGTCGAAGGTGAGCTCGACCGGCGTCTCGCGCTCGAACAGCGAGACGAGGACGGTGAGCCTGCCGCTCTCCGGCCGGATGTCGCTGATCGTGCCGGGGAGGCCCGCGAACGAGCCCTCCTTGATGGTGATGGTCTCGCCGACCTCGAAGTCGACCTCGGCCGGGATGGACCGGGCCTGGGTCGCGGAGCCCTTCGCGCCGCCCGCCTTCGCCGGAGCCTCGGCGACCTGCACCGTGCTCTTCAGCATGTTGAAGGCCTCCTCGAAGCGGAGGGGCGTCGGGTTGTGCGAGTTGCCGACGAAACCGGTCACACCGGGCGTGTGCCGGACCACCGACCACGACTCCTCGTTGAGGTCCATGCGGACGAGCACGTAGCCGGGGATGCGCACGCGGTTGACCAGCTTGCGCTGCCCGTTCTTGATCTCGACGACGTCCTCCATCGGCACCTGCACCTCGAAGACGGCGTCCTCCTGGCCGAGGCTGCCCTTGCGCTGCTCGATGTTCTGCTTCACGCGCTTCTCGAAGCCGGCGTAAGAGTGGATGACGTACCACTTCCCGGGCTTGGCGCGGAGCTCCTGGCGGAACGCCTCGTACGGGTCGAGCTCGGCCTCCTCCACCTCGTCGTCCGTGGCGGCCTCGGCCGCCTCGGCCTCGTCGAGGGTGTGGATCTCGAGCGCCTCGTCGACGACGCGGTCCGCCTCGGGGTCCGCTGCCTCCTCGACGGCTTCGAGGATCTCCTCGAGGTTCTCCTCGTCGTCGCTCACGATGTGGATGTCGCCCGGGCCTTCGGCGCGGCTCGCGCGCTCGCCCGTGCCGAGCTCGTCGCCCGACTGCGCCTCGCCGACCTCGGAGTCCTGCTCGAAGGCGGGGACGAGGTCGATGTCGTCGCGGTGGTCGCGATGGGTGTCCGACACAGTAAGTAGCTCTCTTTCCTTCCGTCCGGGTGGACGGGTCAGCTGGCGACCGACGGGTCGCCGAAGACGAACACGACGAGCGCGCTGAACACGAAGTCCAGACCGCTGACGATCGCCATCATGATGATCACGAAGACCAGCACCACCGCCGTGAACCCGAACAGCTCGCGCCGGGTGGGGGTGACCACCTTCTTCAGTTCACCGATCACCTGGCGGATGAACAGCGCGATGCGGGCGAACGGCGACCGCCTGGCCTGCCGTTCCTGCCTCGCCAGGGCTACGACGTCCTCGCTCGGCTCGTCGACGACCTTCCGCGCCACGTGGAACTCCTTGTGTCCGGGGGACCCGGCTCTGTTGTCCGGGCCGGCGCCGGAAGCGTCAGCTTCCGTGCCGTGCCGTTCCGTGCGGGTGCACGGGGGCTGCAGGGCGGACAGGACTCGAACCTGCAACCTGCGGTTTTGGAGACCGCTGCTCTACCAATTGAGCCACCGCCCTAAGCGACGGGAGAGAGCATGGCTCCGCCGTGGACCTGGAGGGATTCCGTCCGCCCGATGGGCACGGCAGAGCATGGCCTCTTCCGACCAGCGGCATCCAGTCTAACACCGGGAGTCCCGCTTGCCGACTCCTTCCGCGGCGGCGCGACCTCCCCGCCCCGCAGGAGCCGCCTCTAGTCTTGCAGGCATGACCGACGCGCCCCGCATCTCGCCCCGCATCGCCGCCATCAGCGAATCCGCCACCCTGAAGGTGGATTCCAAGGCGAAGGCGCTGCAGGCGCAGGGGCGCCCCGTCATCAGCTACGCCGCGGGCGAGCCCGACTTCCCCACCCCGGGCTTCATCCTCGAGGCGGCCGAGAAGGCCGTCCGCGACCCGAAGATGCACCGCTACACCCCCGCCGTCGGGCTGCCCGACCTGCGCGAGGCCGTCGCGGCGAAGACCCTGCGGGACAGCGGCTGGGAGGTCTCCCCCTCGCAGGTGATCGTGACCAACGGCGGGAAGCAGGGCGTGTACCAGGCGTTCGCGACGATCGTCGGGGACGGCGACGAGGTGCTGCTGCCCGCGCCGTACTGGACGACCTACCCCGAGGTGGTGAAGCTCGCGGGCGGCGTGCCCGTCGAGGTGTTCGCCGGCGCCGACCAGGACTACCTGGTGACCGTGGAGCAGCTGGAGGCGGCGCGCACCCCGCGCACGAAAGTGCTGCTGTTCGTCTCGCCGTCGAACCCGACAGGATCGGTGTACCCGCCCGAGCAGGTGCGCGCGATCGGCGAGTGGGCCGCCGAGCACGGGCTCTGGGTGATCGCCGACGAGATCTACCAGAACCTCGTCTACCCCGACGACCTGCCCGATGGGCAGACCCCGAAGGCGGCGCTGTCCATCGTCGAGGCGGTGCCGGCTCTCGCCGACCGCACCATCCTTGTGAACGGCGTCGCGAAGTCCTACGCCATGACCGGGTGGCGCCTCGGCTGGATGGTCGGTCCGGCCGACGCGATCAAGGCGGCCAGCAACCTGCAGTCCCACCTCTCGAGCAACGTGTCGAACATCTCGCAGCGCGCGGCGATCGCCGCGCTGACCGGCCCGCAGGACGAGGTCGAGGCGATGCGCCAGGCCTTCGACCGCCGCCGGCGGCGGATCGTCGCCGAGTTGAACGCCATCGATGGCGTCGTGACGCCGACCCCCAAGGGCGCGTTCTACGTCTACCCCGACGTCACCGCACTGTTCGGCCGCGACATAGGCGGCAGGACGGCGTCGTCTAGCCTGGAGCTCGCCGACATCCTGCTGGAGGAGGCGGAGGTGGCGGCGGTGCCGGGCGAGGCCTTCGGCCCGAGCGGCTACCTGCGCTTCAGCTACG
>DATCMN010000011.1:0-1678 GCA_036563405.1 Naasia sp.
GGTCCTCGGCTTCACGCTCAAGCGGCCGGTGGTGACCCTGCTCGTCGCCGTGCTCGTGCTCGGCGGCACCGTGGCGCTGTACCCGCTCATGAAGACGAACTTCCTGGGCTCCAGCGGGCAGAACACCCTCACTGTCACCCAGCGGTTCGAGCCCGGTACCAGTCTCGAGGTCCAGGACGACGCGGCGCGCGTGGTCGAGGAGGAGCTGCAGCAGATCGAGGGCGTGCAGACGGTGCAGGCGACGATCGGCGGCGGCAACTCGCTGCTCGCGGCGTTCGGCGGCGGGGGCGGCGGCAACCGCGCGGTGTACTCGGTCACGACCGCGGAGGACGCGGACCAGGAGGGGCTGCAGGAGGAGATCCGCGGCAGGCTCGCGGACCTCGAGGATGCCGGCGACATCTCGGTCCAGGCGTCCGCGGGCTTCGGCACTTCCAGCAACATCGAGGTGGACATCACCGCAACCGGTCAGGACGACCTGCAGCAGGCGTCCGACGCCGTCCTCGAGGCGGTCCGGGATCTCGACGAGGTCGCGGAGTCGGCCAGCAACCTGCAGGCCGCGCAGCCGTTCCTGCAGGTCGCGATCGACAGATCGGCGGCGGCAGCGGCCGGCTACAGCGAGACGGCGCTCGCCGGGTACGTCTCCCAGGCGGGACTGCCCTCCTCGCTCGGCCGGGTCACCATCGACGACGACATCTTCACCATCTACCTGGCCGGTGACAACGCCCCGGAGACGGTGGAGGACATCGCCGCGCTCCAGGTGCCCACCCCGACCGGTCCGGTGCAGCTGGACACCCTCGCGTCGGTCGACGTGGTCGACGGGCCGGCGACCATCACGACCGAGAACAACGCCCGGACGGCCACCGTCACCGTCACGCCGGCCGGCGACGACCTGACGGCGGCGAACGCGGCGGTCCTTTCGGCGCTCGACACCGTCGAGCTGCCGCCGGGCGCCTCCGCCTCACTGGGCGGGGTGAGCGCGGACCAGCAGGAGGCCTTCAGCCAGCTCGGCATCGCCCTGCTGGTCGCCATCCTGATCGTCTACATCGTGATGGTCGCGACCTTCCGCAGCCTCCTTCAGCCGCTTCTGCTGCTCATCAGCGTGCCGTTCGCGGCGACCGGCGCCATCATCCTGCAGGTGGTGACGGGCATCCCCCTGGGGGTGCCGTCGATCATCGGCGTGCTGATGCTGATCGGCATCGTCGTCACGAACGCGATCGTGCTCGTCGACCTCGTGAATCAGTACCGGCGGAACGGCGCGACGCTCCGCCAGGCGCTGCTCGACGGGGCGGGCCGGCGGCTCCGGCCGATCCTCATGACGGCGCTGGCGACGATCTTCGCGCTGCTGCCGATGGCGCTCGGGCTCACCGGCTCGGGAGGCTTCATCTCACAGCCCCTCGCGCTCGTCGTGATCGGCGGGCTCACCTCGTCGACCGTCCTCACCCTCATCGTGCTGCCGGTCCTCTACTTCCTGGTCGAGGGGATCAAGGAGCGGTCGGCCGCTCGGAGACGGGCGCGCGCGACGGCGTGACCACCGGAGACACCGCCTCTGGTGCCGAGAGCTTGTCTGGCGTAAAGTAGTTCGGTCGGCTCGTAACGAGAGCACCGGTGCGCCGGTGCGGTAGCTGTGTCACGCAGGGCCGGTCCACCAGCGGACCGCTGGAATCCCTCGAGAATCGGC
>DATCMN010000020.1:0-6232 GCA_036563405.1 Naasia sp.
CTCGTAGATGTACTGGGCGATGGGGGTGGAGCCGACGAAGGAGATGCTCTTCACGTCCGGGTGCGTGAGCAGGCCGTCGACGGCCTGCTTGTCGCCGTGCAGCACGTTGAACACGCCGTCCGGCAGGCCGGCCTCCCTGAAGAGCTCGGCGAGCCAGTTCGCGCTCGACGGGTCCTTCTCGCTCGGCTTCAGCACCACGGTGTTGCCGGCCGCGATCGCGATCGGGAAGAACCAGAGCGGCACCATCGCCGGGAAGTTGAACGGGGAGATGACGCCCACCACGCCGAGCGGCTGGCGCAGCGAGTAGACGTCGACGCCGGTCGAGGCGTTCTCCGTGAAGTCGCCCTTCAGCAGGTGCGGGAACGACGTCGCGAACTCGACGACCTCCAGCCCGCGGGTGATCTCGCCGAGGGCGTCGGAGAGGACCTTGCCGTGCTCGGCGGTGAGGATCGCGGCGAGCTCGTCCTTGCGGGCGTTGAGCAGCTCGCGGAACGCGAAGAGCACGTTGGAGCGCTTCGCGATGGAGGTGTCGCGCCAAGCCGGGAACGCTGCCTTCGCGGCGGCGACGGCCGCCTCGATCTCGGCGTCGTTCGCGAGCGCGACCTCGGACTGCTGCACGCCCTTCGCGGGGTCGAAGACGGGGCCCGTCCTGCCGCTCGTGCTCGGGTGTGCCTTGCCGCCGATCCAGTGCTCGATGAGGGTCATGCGCCCACTCTATTGGGGCATCCGGGCGCGCCCCCCGGCCGATGTCGGAGGCCCGGGCGACACTGGCGGACATGGAGATCCTCACCCTCGTCCTCGGCCTGATCCTCGGCGTCGCGCTCGGCGTGTTCACCGGCTGGCTGCTGGGCCGGCGGACCGCTCCGGCGGTCGCGCAGGGCGAGGACCCGGCGCTCATCGAGGCGCGCCACCAGGCGGAGCTCGTCCAGATCCGTGCCGACGAGGCCGCCCTGCGGGCGCAGCTCGAATACGAGCAGGCCGAGCTGCGGTCCGCGTTGGAGCGTGAGCAGACCGAGCTGCGGTCGGCGATGGAGCGCGAGCACGCGGAGCTGCGGGTCGAGATGCAGTCGACCGCGGCCGCCGAGCACGGCCGCCTGCAGGCGGAGGTCTCCCGGCTGCTCGCGACGGTGGAGGGCCTCCGCGGAGAAGTCACCGCCCACGAGCACCGGTACCGCGACCTGGTCGAGCGGCACCAGGCGGAGCTCACCCAGCAGAAGCAGCGCGACGGGGCGGAGAGCAAGGTCCTGCAGGCGCTCACGCCGGTCCAGGAGTCGCTCCGCACCATGCAGGCGAAGGTCGCGGAGATCGAGCAGCAGCGCTCCCTCCAGCACGGCCAGCTGGCCCAGCAGCTGCGCAGTGCGGCCGAGTCGGAGGAGCGGCTGCGCAGCACCGCCGAGTCCCTCGCCTCCGCGCTCCGCTCGAACAGCACGCGCGGCGTCTGGGGCGAGACCCAGCTGCGCAGCGTCGTCGAGGCTGCCGGGCTGATGGCCCGCGTCGACTTCGACGTCCAGTCGAGCATCACCTCCGACTCGGGCTCCGGGCGCCCGGACATGGTCGTGCACCTGCCCGGCGGCAAGAACATCGCCGTCGACGCCAAGGTGCCCTTCAACTCCTATCTGGAGGCGGCCGCCATCCCGGCCACGGCCTCCGAGGCGGAGCTCGCCCGCAAGGCGACCCTGATGAAGGCGCACGTGAAGGCCGTCCGCGACCACATCACCGCTCTCGGCAGCAAGACCTACTGGGAGGGCCTCGACGCCAGCCCCGAGATGGTCATCGCCTTCATCCCCAGCGAGTCGCTCGTCTCCTCGGCCCTCGAGGCCGACCCGACGATCATGGAGTTCGCGTTCAGCCGCCGCGTCGCCCTGTCCTCCCCCGTCACCCTCTGGTCGGTGCTCAAGACCGTCGCGTTCAGCTGGCAGCAGGACGTGGTGACCCAGGAGGCGAAGACCCTCTTCGACCTCAGCCGGGAGCTGTACGGTCGGCTCGCCACCATGGCGAACCACCTCTCCAAGCTGGGTCGCTCCATCGAGCGCAGTGTGAAGGACTACAACTCCTTCGTCGGCTCCCTCGAGCGCCAGGTCTTCCCGTCGGCCCGCAAGCTGAACCAGCTGGACGAGTCGAAGATCCTGCCCACGATCGAGGGCATCGAGGAGTCCCCGCGGGAGCTGACCGCCTTCGAGCTGACGAGCACGGCGTCGGCCACCCCCGAGCAGGACCGCATCGCGGCGCTCGAGCTGGAGCTGGAGGCGGTCGCGGATCACCAGCCGCAGCTCGTCGACTTCGCCTCCAAGCGCGCCCTCGATGCCGACACGGTGAAGACCGCGTAGCCGCCTTCACCGAACTGCCCACTTCTAGGGCGACTCAGCACCGAGTTGCCCTAGAAGTGGGCAGTTCGCGTGCAGGCCCCGGCGCCGGGCGCCCGGGGGCGCCTCGCTAGACTTTCGGCGACACCGCTCGACGAAGGAGACACGGATGCCCATCGCCACCCCGGAGCAGTACGCCGAGATGCTCGACCGGGCGAAGACCGAGGGCTTCGCCTATCCGGCGATCAACGTCTCCTCGTCGCAGACCATCAACGCGGTCATGCAGGGCCTCACCGAGGCCGGATCCGACGGCATCATCCAGGTGACCACGGGCGGTGCCGACTACTTCGCCGGACACAGCATCAAGAACCGGGCCTCCGGCGCCCTCGCCTTCGCGGCGTTCGCCACGCAGGTCGCGAAGAACTATCCCGTGACCGTCGCGCTGCACACCGACCACTGCCCGAAGGACGCCCTCGACGGCTTCGTGATGCCGCTGATCGCCGCATCCGAGGACGAGGTGCGCGCCGGCCGCAACCCGATCTTCCAGTCCCACATGTGGGACGGCTCCGCCGTCCCGCTCGAGGAGAACCTGCGCATCGCCGAGGAGCTCCTGCCGCGTATGAAGGCGATCTCGTCGATCCTGGAGATCGAGATCGGCGTCGTCGGCGGCGAGGAGGACGGCGTCAGCCACGAGATCAACGAGCACCTGTACACGACTCTCGACGACGCCACCCGCACCGTGGAGGCGCTCGGCCTCGGCGACAACGGCCGATACATGGCCGCCCTCACCTTCGGCAACGTGCACGGCGTGTACAAGCCCGGCAATGTGAAGCTGAAGCCGGAGCTCCTCGGCCAGATCCAGGAGGGTCTCGCCGCCGCCTACGGCACGGGCCCGAAGCCCCTCGACCTCGTCTTCCACGGCGGCTCGGGCTCCACGCAGGAGGAGATCGCGGAGGCCGTCTCGAACGGCGTCGTGAAGATGAACATCGACACCGACACGCAGTACGCCTTCACCCGCTCGATCGCGGACTCGATGTTCCGCAACTACGACGGCGTACTGAAGGTGGACGGCGAGGTCGGCAACAAGAAGGTCTACGACCCCCGCGGCTGGGGCAAGGTCGCGGAGACCGCGATGGCGAAGCGCGTCGTCGCCGCCACCCGGGAGCTCGGCTCCTACGGCAAGTCCACCAGCTGATCCAGGCGGGCTTCCCGGCACGGGTCTACGCGCCGGGGGCCTGCCCGCCGAGGTACGCCGACAGGGCCGGGTCGCCGAGCATCGCGACGAGCATGAGAACCGCGGTGATCACGAACGCCGTGGCGCCCGCGACGAGGGGGACCCAGAAGGCCAGCCGCCCGGCACGCAGCCGGGACAGGGCGAGCGCCGCCGCCGCGAGCAGCAGGATCACCCCCACCACGTTGATCGCGATGCCGATCGCGGTGGCGAGTGACTCGTTGGTGTAGTCGCCGATCCCCTGCAGCCGGTACGCGTCGTCGAGCGTCCGGGACAGCGTGAGCATCTGCGGGATGCTCGTCAGCACGTTGATGACGCCGAGCACCAGCAGCGCGATGGTGAGCACGCGATCCCACGGCCGGGTGGCCGCCCCGGATGCGGCGGTCGACCGGACCGCCGCTCGCGGCGGCGCGACGGACCGGACAGGCTCCTGCGCGACCGGTTCGGACGGCTGCGCCGGCGGCGGCGCCGGCGCGTACTCCCCCCAGCGGGGCGCGGGGCCCGAGGTGGGGCGGTCGTCGCTCACTGCTCGCCCGACCGGCGCCCGCCCAGCGCGCGGCTGTCCTGGCGACCGGTGACGTCGCGGCGGAGCTCCTTGGGCAGCGAGAAGATGAGGTCCTCCTCGGCGGTCTTCACCTGCTGGACGTCGCCGTAGCCTGCCCCGGCGAGGTCGTCGAGCAGTTCCTGGACGAGCTCCTCCGGCACCGACGCACCGCTCGTCACCCCGACCGTCACGGCGCCGTCCAGCCACTCCTGCTGCACCTCGCTCGCGTAGTCCACCCGGTAGGCGGCCTTGGCGCCGTGCTGGAGGGCGACCTCGACGAGCCGGACCGAGTTCGAGGAGTTCGCGGAGCCGACGACGATGACCACGTCCGAATCGCGCGCAACCTTCTTGATCGCGACCTGGCGGTTCTGGGTGGCGTAGCAGATGTCGTCGCTCGGCGGGTCCTGCAGGTTCGGGAAGCGCTGCCGCAGCCGCCGCACGGTCTCCATGGTCTCGTCGACCGAGAGCGTCGTCTGGGACAGCCAAACCACCTTCGACGGGTCCTTGACCTGCACGGTGTCCGCCTCGTCCGGCGAGCCCACGAGCGTGATGTGTTCGGGCGCCTCGCCGGCGGTGCCCTCGACCTCTTCGTGGCCTTCGTGGCCCACCAGGAGGATCTCGAAGTCGTCGCGGGCGAACCGGACCGCTTCGCGGTGCACCTTGGTGACCAGCGGGCAGGTGGCGTCGATGGCGTGCAGCCCGCGGTCGGCCGCTCCCTGCACGACGGCGGGCGAGACGCCGTGGGCGCTGAACACGATGTGCGAGCCCGGCGGGACCTCGTCGACCTCGTCGACGAAGATCGCGCCCTTCTTCTCCAGCTCGCTGACCACGTGGATGTTGTGCACGATCTGCTTGCGAACGTAGACGGGCGAGCCGTAGTTCTCCAACGCCTTCTCGACGGCGATCACGGCGCGGTCGACGCCGGCGCAGTACCCGCGAGGGGCGGCGAGGAGCACCCGCTTGGTTCCGGCGACAGGGGTATCGGCTAGCCTGTTCCGCGCCCGGGGGATCCGGGGCATGCCGAGTCCGATGGTGGCGTTGCTCACCCAGGGATTCTAGTTCGGCCTGCGTCGGAGGGTGCTGGGAGGGGATCGGATGACCGACGGCCGACCCACAGCCGACGCGCCGTGGCCTGTCGCCCTTCTCAACACGAAGCTCCGCGACTACATCGACCGGCTCGGGACCGCGTGGGTCGAGGGCGAGATCACGCAGTGGAGCGTGTCCGGCGGATCCGTGTACGGCAAGCTCAAGGACCTCGAGCAGGATTCGACGATCTCCTTCAGCGTCTGGTCGTCAGCCCGCTCGCGGATTCCCAACGATCTGAAGCAGGGCGACAGGGTCGTGGTGCTGCTGAAGCCCAACTTCTGGGTGAAGGCCGGCTCGCTGACAATGCAGGTGTACGACATCCGGCACGTCGGCCTCGGCGATCTCCTGGAGCGCCTGGAGCGGCTCCGAGCCCAGCTGACGTCCGAGGGGCTGTTCCGGCCGGAGCGCAAGCGCCCTCTGCCGTTCCTCCCCCACCGCATCGGGCTTGTGACCGGCAAGGACTCGGATGCCGAGAAGGACGTCCTGAGGAACGCCCAGCTGCGCTGGCCCGCCGTCCAGTTCCGCACCATCTACGCGGCGGTGCAGGGTGATCGCGCCGCGAGCGAGCTGACCGGCGCCATCCGGGCGCTCGACGCGGATCCGACCGTGGACGTGATCATCGTCGCGCGGGGCGGCGGCGACTTCCAGAACCTGCTCTGCTTCAGCGACGAGAAGCTGGTGCGGGCTGTCGCCGAGATCAGCACGCCGCTCGTCAGCGCGATCGGGCACGAGGCCGACCGTCCGCTGCTCGACGAGGTGGCCGACCTCCGCGCCTCCACGCCGACCGACGCCGCGAAGCGCGTCGTGCCCGACGTCTCGGAGGAGCTGTCCCGCGTCGAGCAGGCCCGCGCACGCATCCGCAGCCGGGTGACCCACACCGTGCGGATCGAGGTGGACCGGATCGCCGCGCTGCGCAGCCGCCCGGTGCTCGCGACCCCCGGCGAGCTCGTCGACCGCCGCTCGGACGACCTCACCCGGCAGCTCGCGCGCGGCGGTGAACTGGTCGAGCGCGCTCTCGAGCGCGCCGCTGTGGCCACCGAGCACCTGCGAGGCCGCCTGCGCACGCTG
>DATCMN010000047.1:0-11587 GCA_036563405.1 Naasia sp.
CCTCGATCCGGCCGGTGAACGGGTCGTGCACCGGGGCCCCGGCGCAGGCGTAGGGCTGCAGGCTCTCGACGAAGTGCTCGGCGCCGACGATGTGCACCGACCCGCCCGACTCCAGCACGGTCCCCACGCCGTTGGTGCCGACCGACCCCTCGGCGTAGCCGAAGCCCTGCGCGAAGCACAGGCCGTCGGCGACCCGGCCGAACCGCGAGCTGCTGTCGCGCCGGACGAGGAGCCGGGCCCGGTCGTCGGTCAGGGCGACGCACACGGGCACGTCGCCGAGCTGCTCGACGAGCTGGTCGACCACGGGCAGCGCGCTGCGGACGAGGCGGGACCCGACGTCGAGGTCGGCGTGGTACTCGCTGACCACGGCGCACGGCTCGATCCCGCGCGAGACGCTGCGCCGCCAGGACGCGGCGACGTGGTCGGGCACACCGCGCAGCTCGACGGTCGGGCAGGCCAGGAACTCGGCGCGGACGGTCGCGAGCCGGGACCGGCGGTCCTCGAGGTCGCCCATGCCGACACCCCCTCGTGCGCGGGCCCCCATCGTGCGTCCTCGTCAAGGCGCGCAGGTGTCCCGTTTTGGGACACACCGCCCAGGTCGCCGGTGCCTACCGTGACCCGCGTCCCGCCGCGGGCGGCGGCACCCCCCACGCGCACCGGAGGTCGGCCATGACGACGACGGCACCCGCGACAGCGACCGGACCGGGCACCGAGGACGTCCAGGACGCCGGCCACGTCGACGTCCTCGTCGTCGGGGCCGGGGTCTCGGGGATCGGTGCCGCGCACCACCTGCAGGAGCGGTTCCCGGACCGCAGCTTCGTGGTGCTGGAGGCGCAGGACGCCCGGGGCGGGACCTGGTGGACCAACCGCTTCCCCGGCATCCGCTCCGACAGCGACCTGTTCACCTACGGCTACCGGTTCAAGCCGTGGCGCGGCCCGTCCATCGCCGCCGGTCAGGCCATCCTGGACTACCTCGACGAGGTCATCGCCGAGGACGGCCTGGAGCGGCGCATCCGCTACCACCACCGCGTCACCGCGGCCGCCTGGTCGAGCGACGAGCACCGCTGGACGGTGGAGGTCACCCGCAGCGACACGGGCGAGCGGCTGCGGTTCACCACCGACTTCCTGTGGATGTGCCAGGGCTACTACGACCACGAGAAGCCCCACCAGCCGCACTGGCCGGGTGTGGACCGGTTCCGCGGGCCGGTCGTGCACCCCCAGCAGTGGCCCGAGGACCTCGACCTCGCCGGGAAGCGGGTGGTCGTCATCGGCTCGGGCTCGACCGCGTCGACGCTGGTCCCGGCGCTCGCGAAGACCGCGGCGCACGTGACGATGGTGCAGCGCTCCCCGTCCTACTACTTCGCCCCGCCGACCACCCACGAGCTGGCCGTGGCGCTCGAGCCGCTCGACCTGCCCGAGGAGTGGACCCACGAGATCCTGCGCCGCCAGTACCTGATGCAGTACCACTGGCTGTCGACGACCGCGCGGACCGCGCCCGACGAGCTGCACGCGTTCCTCATCGAGGGGATCCGGCCGCTGCTGCCCGAGGGCACCGACGTCGAGAAGCACTTCACCCCGCGGTACCGCCCGTGGCAGCAGCGCATCGCCATCGTCCCCGACGGGGACTTCTTCGCGGCGCTGCGCGAGGGGCGGGCCTCGGTCGTCACCGACACGATCGAGGAGTTCACGGAGACCGGGATCCGGACCGGCTCCGGCGAGGAGCTGGAGGCCGACGTCGTCGTCACCGCCACGGGGTTCGACCTGTCGGCGTTCGGCGGCATCCCCTTCACCGTCGACGGCGAGGCGGTCGACTTCGCCGAGCGGATCACCTGGCGCGGCATGATGATCAGCGGCGTGCCGAACATGGCCTACCTGTTCGGCTACTTCCGCCACAGCTGGACCCTGCGCGTGGACCTCGTCAGCGACGTCGTGGCGCGGCTCCTGGAGAACATGGCGGTCAAGGAGGCCACGACCGTCGTCCCGACGCTGCGGCCCGAGGACGCCGGCATGGCGGTCCGGCCCTGGTCGGACCCGGACAACTTCAACCCGGGCTACGTCCTGCGGTCCCAGCACGTGCTGTTCAAGCAGGGCGACCGCGAGCCGTGGACCCACATGCACGAGCACGAGGAGGAGCAGGAGCTCCTGCCGAAGGCCGACCTGGACGACGGGTCGCTCGTCTACCGCTGAACCCCCGCCCCCCGACCACGAGGAGATCGCCGTGCCCCTGCAGACCGTCCGCACCGGAGTCGCACTGAACTACGAGGTCACCGGCGAGGGCGACCCGCTGCTGCTCGTCATGGGCACCTCCGGCTCGCTCCTGCTGTGGGCCGAGATGGTCCCGCGGCTCGCCGAGCGCCACCGCGTCATCGCCTTCGACAACCGCGGCCTCGGCGGCAGCGAGCGCGGCGAGGGCCCGATCACCGTGGCGTCGATGGCCGAGGACGCCTCGGCGCTGCTCGAGGCGCTCGACATCCCGCGGGCGCACACGCTCGGCTGGTCGCTGGGCTCGGCCGTCATCCAGGAGCTGGCCCTGGCCCACCCGCAGCAGGTCGCCTCGGCCGTCCTCTACGCGACGTGGGGCCGGTGCGACGGCTTCCAGCGCTCGGTGCTGTCCGCGCTGCGGCTCCCCTACGCCGTGCGGGACATGGAGGCGGCGCTGGCCGTGTCCGGACTGGCCTTCTCCCCGCAGATCCTGGACCGCCCGGACTTCGGTGAGCTGCTCGCACCGATGCTCCCCGGCTTCCCGCAGAGCGAGGAGCAGATGGCGGTCACCGTCGAGCAGTGGGACGCCGACCTGGCCCACGACACGCTCGACCGCCTGGGCGGGATCGCGGCCCCGACCCTGGTCGTCGTCGGCGAGCAGGACCTCCTGACCCCGCCGTGGCAGGCCAAGGCGGTCGCGGACGCCGTGCCCGGAGCGCGCTACGAGCTGGTGACCGGGCCGGGGTCGAGCCACGGCCTGCACATCGAGCGCCCGGATGACCTCATGAAGATCGTCACGGGGTTCCTCGACGAGCACCCGCTGTCGGCCTGACCCGCCCGGCGGCGGGCGCTCAGGTCACGGGGGCCGGCGCGGCGGGGACGATCGACCCGCACCGGCGCCCCCGGCTCCAGGGCGAGCAGCTCGCCGTCGACCTGCGACGGGATCACGACCATCCGGTCGTAGGGGGTAGTCGATGGCCGGGCGGGGCGTCGCTCGTCGGCTGCGGGAACGGTCACGCCCTCCGGCTGCACGAACCCCGCGTCCGCCGGCGGCTCGATCGCGCCGCAGGCGGTCGGGGACGGGCACGGCCCCGCGCCTCTGCGGGATGCGCGGGGCCGTCGTGGTTCCCGGCCGTCAGCCGGCCAGCCGTCAGGCGAGGAGCTGCTTGCTCTGCTCGGCGCCCTTGCGGCTCTCGCCCTGCGCGCGGCGGAAGATGCCATCAAGGCGCATGAGAGGCTCCAGGCCTGGCACGCAGTCCGCACCCGCTTCGTCCGCTCGTACTTTGACGTTCCCGACGACTTCTGGCGCGAGCTCATCACTCTCGCGAACAACGACCCCGAACTGCTTGCCAAGCAGGCAGCCGACGGACTTCATCGGATCCGCCTCGAGCGGGAGATCCAGCGCCGCCTCATCGATCAGCCGGCGCTCCTGCGCGGCGCAGGACTCCGCGGCCTCACCCTGATCGGCCATGAGTTCCTGTTCGCCAACGGTCGCCGAGCCGACCTGGTGTACAGCCAGCGCGCCGGGCTCCTGAAGCGCAATGTGATCATCGAACTGAAACGCGGAGAGGTCGGTCCTCGCGCGATCGAGCAGGTTTCCGACTACGCGGATCTGCTACGCCACGACCCGAGGGCAGCCCGCCGCCGTCCCCTCACCGTCGTTGTCGGCGAACGCCTCCGCGCCGACGCCGAGAGCATGGTCGGCCGCGGAGGCCGACGCCCTCGCTTCATCCCCCTGAGCGAACTCAAGATCGAGAGGGCGTGACCGTCCTGCGAATCCCGTCCGCCAACGCCCAGGCTCCCTGAACGGCACCCGCAGGACTGACATGCACGTTCGTCCGAGCCGAGCAGTCCTCGACCCTGACCCGTCCGTCGATGGAGGAACACGATGCCCAACTCTGCGACACGCCCTTCGTCGCACGCTGTCCAGCAAGCCGGCCTCCATCTCGTGGCGGCCGAGGCGCTACTGCGTGGCCACAAGGTCGAGATCCAGAAGCAGGGTCGTCTCGGCTGGGTGGTAGTCGACGAAAGGCGGATCGAGGTCCACATCGCGAGGGACGAGTGGCCGCTGTCCGGGGCGCTGGTGCAACCCGAAGCCGACGTCGTCGTCTTCATCCGACGCAGCACCGATGGCAGCGCGCACGAATACTTCATCGCCACCCGCGAGGATGCCCTGGGCGCTCTTGCAGCCGACATGGAGGAGTTCCTCGCACGGCACGACGGGGTCCGGCCCCGGACTCCGGGTTCTGACCAGCAGACCCTGCACGCCCACATCGCCGAGCCGTGGCGGGACCGTTGGGATGTCCTTCGTGGGTAACGGTAGCTGCAGACACTCGGACTGACATCGACCTCGTCGTTCCGGGCGCCCACCGCTCGGCGTGACGACGCTGGTCAACGCGTTGTTCCGTGCCGGTGGGACGCGGTCTGCGGCCACTACGCGCCGACTGAGAACGGAAGTCGTTCATGAGAATTCAGCGCCGGATCTTCAGAACGAGCGACTGTTCGCGACATGATCAGCGAATGCCGAGAACCACGCCCCGCGGCCGATCGCTGGGGCGGCACGAGTGAGGTTGGTCGACGCGCTCCGACGCGCCCTCCGCCAGGGCCCACTTACCCAGAACGAGCTGATGACGGCGCTGGAGCAGTTCGGGCAACGCCGCGCCGAGGTGGGCGAGATCTGGCAGGCGTGTCGAGAGCACGGGCTCGCCGACCTGATCGACGGCCGATGGGTGCCACGGGGGTGGGCATCCCCGGCTCCTGTCACTCCCGAGCCGTCACGGCGCGAGGCCCGTTCGGAGTTCCGGGTCCGACCCCGGGATCCGGACGGGCTGGATCCCCTGGCCAGGCGAAAGATCAAGGAGCTTCGTGACGACCTCGGCCTGAGCCGGTCCGCCGAGAGGCCTGCCGCTTCCGTTCCCGAGCGGTGGGCGTCGGTCGTTCGCGAGGCGGTCGGTGCGCTCTCCGACGAGCTCTCGGAGGTCACTCGCAAGCGCACCCAGACCGACGTCCCGCTCCGGGCGGGACACCCGGTCGCTGTCGGTGCCACGCGCGCGCTGATGCGGTACGAGGCCGACGGCGAGGTCGCCGCCCGCGAGGGCACAGACGCAACGCTCGTGCTCGCTCCCGGCGAAGCTGTCGCCGTCGAGGTGGTATCCGTGTTCGGTGCGGCGGTCACGCTGTCGCTTCCCAGAGGAACGCGGACGCCCCCGAACGCCGTCCTCCGGTGCGACCTGTCGTGGCTCTTGTCCGCGCAGAGCAGGCGCCTCAACGAGCTGGCCGATGGCGGGCCGGGCTTCGACCCAGCCGCCGCGCTGGCCGCCGTGACTCCGACCGCCGGCTCCGACAGACCGATCTCCGATGGACGGCGGTGGGGCACGCTCAACGACGCGCAGAGCCTCGCTGTGGACAGCGGTCTGCGCGACGGCACCACCTGGCTGTGGGGTCCGCCGGGCACCGGCAAGACCACGACGTTGTCCGTACTGGTGCAGGAGCTGAACCGCCGGGGTCTCCGGACGCTGCTGACAGCACCCACGAACACCGCGGTCGACATCGTCCTCCTGGCGGCACTCCAACGGATGGGCGTCACGGCACTCGGAAGTGTCGTGCGCGTCGGGCAGCCGACGAACGCCCGACTCGTTCGACGAGCAGAGGGACACGTGCTCGTCGAGGAGCTTGCGGAGCGGCGCGGATCTCCGGCGTCCGCTGAACTGGCGACTGCAGCCGACGTGCTTCGTGGGCTCCGTTCGCAGGTGCACGAGCTGCAGAAGTCGGGCCGCAGCAACGGGAACGCGTACGACTCCCTCCAACTCACGCTCGCCGAGAAACAGGCGTACGTCCGCGCCCTGACGAAGGTCCTCGCCGACGTCCGCCGCCAGGTGTGCGAGGACGCGCAGCTCGTCGCGGCCACGACGCACCAGCTGACCATGCCGACGCTGAGCGGCATGGAGTTCGACGTCGTCGTCATCGACGAAGCCAGCATGCTCCCCGCGTCGCTGACCATGCTCGCGGCCGGGGCGGGCCGCGGTCACACGGTCGTCGCCGGAGACTTCCGCCAGCTGCCGCCGGTGGTCGTCGCCAAGACGACGCGCGCCACCAGGTGGCTACGGCGCAGCGCGTTCGAGGCGTCAGGCGTCGCCGGCCAGGTTGCGAAGCGGACGCCGCCGCCGAACCTGGTCGCGCTGACGGTGCAGCACCGCATGCCCGAACTGCTGGCCGAGGCGATCAGCGACGGGTTCTACCGCGAGAGTCGGCTACGCACCGCCGGCAACGTCCGCAGCCGCCCGCCCGGGCACGGCCTCCGTGCAACGGCGCCGATCATCTGCGTGGACACCAGCGTCCTGCGGTCACGAGCAGCGAAACGCGGAGGGACCTACTCGCGCTACAACCTGCTCCACGTCCTCCTCGACGCGGCACTGATCGCCGATCACGGCCTGGCAGGACCGACCCCTGCATTGATCACGCCGTTCGCAGCCCAGGCCAGGCTCCTCGAAGCGCTGGTCGGCGACGACGACGGACGAGGGATCGCATCCACCGTGCACCGCTTCCAAGGTGATGAGCGCGACGTCGTGCTCTTCGACGCCGTGGACACCGCTCGCGGCGGGATGAAGCTGCACCCCTGGTTCGGCGAACCCCGAGAATCGGACGGCGCGCGGCTCGTGAACGTCGCGATGAGTCGCGCCCGCGAACGACTGATCATCGTGGCGGACCTCGACCGGATCCATCGCAAGCGCGCTCACCAGGATCCCGTGGGTGAGTTCCTCAAGGCAGCGCTGGCGGACTGCGACTTCATCAATCCGCGCAGCGTCCTCACCGAACACAGCATCGGCCAGTCCGACCTCGATCTCCTGCGCCATGACATCGATCGCGCCGGCTCGACCATCGAGATCTGGAGCGAACGCATCGACGTCCGCTGGATCGTCCCCCTCCTCCCGCACCTGGCGGACGCGGCGAGGCGCGGCTGCACGACCACGCTCTGGTTCCACCCCACCAGCAGCGGCGACATCCCGCCCGGGCTCGCCGGGCTCCGCCGCAGCGACGTCCTTCTCCGACCGTGCACGCCGGTTCGGGAGTCGCTGGCCGTCCTGGACACGGTCGTGTGGGCGTCGAGCGACGCGCTCCTCGGACCGGAACCGGGCACGGTCGTCCGCCTGGATCACGCCGACCTCGCCACCGCAGTCCTGCGTGTCACCCGACGCCGGGACTCCGCTGGTATCGCGGGTTCAGCTCGGCCAGCAGACCACTGCAAATGCGGACGTCTGCAGATCCGCGACGAGGCAGGGCCGTACGCCCAGCCGAGCTGCCTAGTGTGCGACGCCCGAGCGGTCAGCCGACGAAGCCGCGCCCGCCAGTTGTGAAACGCGGACGACAGTCCGCACGATGGTCCGGTGCGTCCGCTTTCGCGCCGCGCAGGAGGAGCTGTCCCGCCATCACTCGATGGTGGCCCCTCGTGGCCCCGCGTGATCGTTCGCCTCTAGCGTGGCCAGGAGTTGGCTGGGTCAGTACGAGACGGGGAGCTGTCATCGCCAGGTCTGGGGACACGGACGTCCACGCAGAGCTCGCCCCCGGATCGGTCGTGGTCGTCCGCGACGAGGACTGGTTCGTGCAGGCTACGGAGCAGACCGCCGACGGTCTCCTGATCCACGTCCGCGGCCTGACCGAGCTCGTCCGCGACACCACGGCGAGCTTCTACGCACGCCTCGACAAGATCGAACCGCTCGATCCCGCCGAGGCGACGGTCGTCGCCGACGTCAGCCCGCAGTACCGCACCTCGCGGCTGTGGCTCGAGTCGACCTACCGCAAGACCCCGATCCCGCTCGGGGACAGGTCCCTCACCGTCGCGACCCAAGGCCTGGCCGACGCGCTGAGCTATCAGCAGGCGGCCGTGCGCCGGGCCCTCGATCCCGAGAACCTCCGTCCCCGGATCCTGCTCGCCGACGCGGTCGGCCTCGGCAAGACCCTCGAGATCGGCATGATCCTCTCCGAGCTCGCGCGCCGCGGCCGCGGCGAGCGGATCCTCATCGTCACCCCGCGGCACGTGCTGGAGCAGATGCAGCACGAGATGTGGACGCGCTTCGCGCTGCCGTTCGTCCGCCTCGACTCGACGGGCATCCAGCGTGTGCGGCAGAAGCTGCCCGCCACCCGCAACCCGTTCACCTACTTCAAGCGCGTCATCATCTCGATTGACACGCTGAAGTCGGACCGGTACCGCGCCAGCCTGAAGAAGCAGCGCTGGGACGCCGTCGTCATCGACGAGTCCCACAACCTGGCGAACAACGCGACGCAGAACAACCGGCTCGCCCGCATCCTCGCCCGCAACACCGAGGCGCTCGTCCTGGCCTCGGCGACCCCGCACAACGGCCGGGCGGAGTCGTTCGCCGAGCTGATCCGGCTGCTGGACCCCTCCGCAGTGCCGCCGTCCGGTGGGCTCGTGCCGAAGGAGATCGAGCACCTGGTCATCCGCCGGCACCGGCACAGCCCGGAGGTCGAGTCGGTCGTCGGTGCCGACTGGGCCGAGCGGCAGCCGCCGCACAACGTCCTGGTGCCCGCGAACGACGCGGAGAACGCGATCGCCCGCGAACTGGAGGACGTCTGGTTGTGGCCCGGCCCGGATGGCAGCCCGTACTCCGGCAAGACCTCGGCGCTGTTCCCCTGGACCCTGGCGAAGGCGTTCCTGTCCTCCCCCGCGGCCCTCCGGGAATCGATCACGGAGCGGATCGGCCGACTCGGCCCGGACGCGAAGGCGGACACCGAGCGCGCCGCCCTGAAGCGCCTCCTGCAACTGACCGACGCCGCGATGACGCAGCCGTCGGCCAAGTACACCGCCCTGGTCGAGCACCTCAGGGAGATCGGTATCGGCAAGGACTCCCCGACGCGGGCGGTTGTGTTCGCGGAGCGCGTCAGGACGCTCCGGTGGCTCGCCGAGAAGCTGCCGAAGGACCTCGGACTGGACGACGACGCCGTCGAGATCATGCACGGCGGCCTGGCGGACGACGAGCAGCAGCGGGTCGTGCGGGAGTTCAAGCAGGAGAGTGCCCCGGTTCGCGTGCTGGTCACCGGTGACGTCGCCTCGGAGGGCGTGAACCTGCACGCCCAGTGCCACGAGCTGGTGCACTACGACATCCCGTGGAGCCTCATCCGCATCGAGCAGCGCAACGGGCGCATCGACCGCTACGGGCAGAAGCACCCGCCGCGCATCACCGCGCTGCTGCTCGATCCCGCGACCGACCGCTTCGCCGGCGACGTGCGCATCCTGGCCCGGCTCGTCGAGAAGGAGAGCGAGGCGCACACGGCCCTCGGCGACGCCGCCTCGCTCATGGGCACCTACGACGTCAAGGCCGAGGAGGAGCAGATCCGGGCCGTGCTGGCCGGGGAGAAGGCGCTGGACGACGTCGTGCGCACCCCCCAGCAGGTCCAGGCCGGGAGCGACCTCACGAGCCTGTTCGCCCAGCTCAGCAGCTTGCCCGAACCGGAACCGACCCCGGTGCCCCCGAGCACGCCCGGGACCGGCCTCTTCCCGGACGACATCACCTACCTCGACCACGCGCTGCACGCCGCCTTCATCGACCCGACCGCGCCGCCCTCGAACAACGGCGTCGGGTGGCGCCGCAACGACACCTTCGGCACGGCCGAGCTCGTCCCGCCGGACGACCTCGCGCAACGGCTGGAGGTCCTGCCGCAGACCTACCTGACCGACCGCGGCGTCACCCGGAAGCTGACCCTGGCCACGACCGCTACCCGCGGCAAGGACCGGCTCGCCGATGCCCTGCGGGACCAGATCGGCTCGAACTGGCCGGACGCCCACTACCTCAGCCCGCTGCATCCCGTGCTCGGCTGGGCCGCGGACCGCGCCCTGTCCGCGCTCGGCCGCAACGAGATCTTCGCGGTGCGCGGGGACGTCGAGGACCCGACAGTGCTGCTGCTCGGCACGCTCACCAACCGCAGCGGCGAGATCGTCGCCGCCGCCTGGCTCACCGTCGCGTTCCCGGATCCGACCACCCCGACCTTCGCGCTGGTGAGCCCGCACGAGTCGGCCGCGGACGCCTTCGCGGCCGTCGGGTGGAACCGCACGCGGGCCAACCCGGGTGCCGTCGAGGCCCTCGACGACCTGCAGGGCCTCGTGAAACCGGCCGTCCGCCAGGCGCAGGCGCAGATGAGCACGCTGGTCGCCGCCTCGGCGGACGACGTGGCCCGCCGCGTCGACGACTGGTCCCGGCGGCTCGACCGCTGGGACGCCGACGCCGACGCCCTCATCCAGCGCAGCGATCTCCGGCAGCGCCGCGTCAGCGTGGCGCAGGAACGGGAACTGGTGGACGCGATGAAACCGGACCGGCAGCTGGTGCGTCCGTTGCTGGTCGTCGTCCCGGAGACGAGGGACCAGTCGTGAGTGCGTCGGACGCGATCATCGTCGGCGAGAGCTGGATCTCCGAGCACTACTTCGGCTCCGAGGCCACGTCGGAGTCCTTCTACGCCGAGGTGCTGGCGCGACGCAAGGCGTGGGACGCCGAGGAGAAGGCCGAGCGCCCCACTCCGCGGTCCCGCTTCACCGCGGTCCGGCAGAAGCTGGAGGTCGAACTCGCCGCGCTGGCCGAACTCGCCGATCCCGACGGCGCCGTCGTCCACGACGCCGAGACCATCGCCAAGGCTGCTTACGAGGTCTACACCGAGATCATCACGGTGCTGGAGCTGCGCGAGCACGGGCTCCAGGTCACCGAGACGGGGTCGCTCCTGCGCGTCTCGGCCCCCGGCATCACCGAGCGGGCGCCACTGGCCGTGATCCTCGCCCGGCCGGCCGGCACCCACGAGGACGCCCTGGTCAAGGACGCCGACACCCTCCTCCAGCCGCTCGTGCTGGAGGACGACGGACCCGAGTTCACCTCCGCGGCCCGGCTCGTGTCGGCGCTGTTCGTCAACGAGTCCGCCGCGCCCGACCTCGCCCTGATCCTGGCCGGCCGGTGGATCATCCTGGCGGAGCAGGAGCGGTGGGCCGAGGGCCGCTTCCTCGCCGTCGACCTCCAGCTCGTCTGCGAGCGCAACGACACGAAGCGCGGCGGGGAGATCGATCGCGCCCTCACCTGCCTGTCCGCCGAGTCCGTCGCCCCTGACGCCGCCGGCCGGCTGTGGTGGCTCGACACGCTCGAGAAGTCTGTCAAGCACACCGTCGGGGTGTCCAAGGACCTCCGTGAGGGCGTGCGGCTGTCCATCGAGATCATCGCCAACGAGGTGGTGGCGCGCCGCCGCGCGCGGGGTCTCGACCCACTCCCCGCAGCCGACGCGAACGAGCTCGCCAAGCAGTCGCTCCGGTTCCTCTACCGGGTCCTGTTCCTGCTCTACGCCGAGGCGTCCCCCGAGCTCGGCGTGCTCCCTGCAGGGGCCGCGGAGTACGACG
>DATCMN010000021.1:0-1577 GCA_036563405.1 Naasia sp.
GGTCCTCGACCGCGGGCGGCAGCGCGAGGACGACCTTCACGAGCCGGCTCCGGAGGGCACCACGGTGAGGGCGTCGCCGTCGCCCAAGGCCTGCAGCACCCGCGCGACGCGATCCTGCGGGATGAGCACCTCGACGCCGCCGCTGCCGGCGAGGAGCCCGTCACCCTCGAGCGTGCGCACCACCTGAGCGCGGGAGACGAGGACGGCGGGCGCCTCCACTCCCCCGTCCTCGGTCCGCCGCGCCGCCCACACGTCGACGAGCGCGCCCGGCTCGACCGCGGAGGCAGGCTCCGTCTCGATCGGCAGCACTATCGGCGACTGCTCGACGGCGTGCTCCGTGCCGACTGCCGAGCGCGGCACCAGCTCGCCCTCGTCCACCGGGCGGGTCACCACCAGACCGTCCGCCGGCAGATCAGCGGGCCGGACGTATCTGTCGCTCGTGGCGCCCAACCGCACCGGCACGGCCACGAGATCGCCGCGGTCGACCCGCTGGCCGACGAGGAGGGCGTCGGCCGCCGCGTACACAGTCTCGGTGCGCTCCGCCGCCGCCACGATCGCCCCCCCCCCCAGTACCGAGGCGGCGATCAGCCCGATTCCGAGCAGGAACCGCACGTCCACCCAGAACCGCCGCGCCGGTCCGCTCCGCATCGTGCTCCCTTCGACCCGCCCATGCTCGCGCGCGGGGCGTCGCTGCGCGCCGGGTTATCCACACCCTTCCGGCGGGCGGACACCGATCGCGCGGATAATCGGCGGCATGGGCACCGTCTCCCCCGACTCCGTCGGTCGCTTCCTCACGCTGGCCGACACGGCCGAGGTGCTCAACGTGTCCCTCAGCCAGGCCTACGCGCTCGTCCGCAGCGGCGAGCTGCCGGCGATCAAGATCGGCGGGAGCGGACGCTGGCGGGTCGAGCGCGACGTGCTCGAGTCGTACATCGCCTCCAAGTACGAGGAGTCGCGCAGGCAGGCGCTCTGGAACCAGAGCGACTGGGCGAACCTCCCCGAGCTCAGCGGCGACCGCTTCCTCTAGCCCACGACCGTGAACCGCCCACTTCTCGGGCAACTGGGCGCCGACCTGCCCGAGAACTGGGCAGGTCGACCTCAGGGGACTACGCCCGGAGCAGTCAGCGCACGACGCGGTAGTGCAGGTGGGTGACCCCGCTCTCGCCCTCCAGGACTCGGGTGCGCTCGAGCTCGATCTGCCTTGGATCCAGGTTGTCGAAGAGGCGGCGGCCCTGCCCGAGCAGGACGGGGATGAGGTGGATCTCCAGCTCATCGAGGACGCCGGCGGAGAGCGCCAGCTGCGCGACAGCGGCGCCGTGGACGAGGACGTCGCGGTCGCCGGCCGCCTCCTTCGCCGCAGTCAGCGCCTCCGCCACGTCGGGAAGGCGCGTCACAAGGGGCCAGGCGCTGATGTCCACCGAGGGCTCCCGGCGGCTGACCAGGAAGATGGGCACGCCGTCATGGTGGTCGCCGCCCCACCCGTTCGCCGGCTCGAACGTCCGACGGCCCGCGACGACCGCCCCGGTGGCCATGAACTCCTCGATCACCTGGCCGTTCACGCCCGCACGACGGAGCGC
>DATCMN010000034.1:0-3387 GCA_036563405.1 Naasia sp.
TGACCGCGTAGTTCTTGCCGTAGAGCTTGGACACCCCGGAGAGCAGCACGCGGCCCGGCTGGCCGGACGCCTGGGCGACGGATTCGGGAGCGACGTCGAGTGTCGTCACGGGTGCCTCCTTGACTGCGGGTTGGGGGCGCACCGGACCAGCGGGGCTGGCTCCGGCGTCCTTGCCGAAAGTACGGCGTGTCGGCGTGCCCGTACAACTCGGCCAGCCGACACCTGATCACTTTTTACACGATCGAAACGGTTGCGAGTCTCACGTTCCAGCATCGAAACAGGAAGCGCGTCGCGGGATCGGCCACGGAAACCGTCGCCGGTCACGCCGTTGCGACCACTCGACCGGCCGACACGGTGAGGGTGTTGCGCACCGTGGCGATCTCGTCGACCGGGATGCTGAACGGGTCGCGGTCGGCCACCGCCAGGTCGGCGCGGAGACCCACGCGGATGCGCCCGGCGTCGTCGTGGTGGGTGACGCGCGCGGAGCCCGAGGTGTAGGCGCTCAGTGCCTGCACGAGCTGCAGCTCCTCGCCCTGCCCGAGCGGCGGGTAGCGGGTCTCCCCCGGCTCGGTGCGGTTCACCGCGACGTGGATGGCCTGCCAGGGGTCCGGCGTGGAGACGGGCCAGTCGGAGCCCATCGCGAGCGGGATGCCGGCCCGCACCATCGACGCGAACGGGTACTGCTGGGAGAAGCGCTCCTCGCCGACCAGCGGGAGGTTGAGCTCCGTCATCTGGTCGCTGTTGCACGCCCACAGCGCCTGCAAATTGGCCGTCACGCCGAGCGAGGCCATCGTGCCGAGGTCGGCGAGGTCGACCTGCTGCAGATGCGCGAGGTGGTGGCGCAGCTTCGCGATGGGCGCCTCCGCGATGGCGCGGTCGCCGATCGCATGGATGTGCAGCTGGAAGCCTTCCCGCGCCAGCGCCACGGCCGCAGCGTCGAGGACCTCCGGCGGGAAGTGCGACGGACCGGTGCGGTCGGTCGGGTGGCCGTGCGCGTCCAGGTAGGGCTGCTTGAGCGCGGCCGTGAGGCTCTCGGGGACGCCGTCCTGCATGATCTTGACCGTCGTGGCACGGAAGGTCCCGCCGGCCTCGTTCGTCCGGAGGCCGATCCGCTCACGCTGCGCGACGAGGCGGGCCACCACCTCCTCGACGTCGCCGACGGCGAAGCCGCGCGGCAGCCACAGCGCCGCCGTCACCCGTCCGGAGAGGACACCGGAGTCGAAGCCGCGCAGGTAGGCGTCGGTGACGTCCGGGACGCCGGCGTAGCCGCCGACTATCGCGTCCTGCCAGCCTGTGATGCCGAAGGAGCGCAGGTAGCGCTCCGCCTCGATCAGGGCGTCGACCCACTCCTGCTCGGTCGGCACCGGGAGCAGGTGCTCGTAGAGCTCCATCGCCCCCTCCTGCAGCGTCCCGGTCGGGACGCCCTGCGCATCGCGGTCGATGTGGCCGTCGGCCGGGTCCGGGAAGTCCCGGTCGATTCCCGCCGCCGCCAGGGCCGCGGGCGACACCCAGGCGCCGTGGTGGTCGGCGTTCACCAGGTAGATATTCCGTCCGGGCGCGATCTGCTCGAGCAGCTCCGCCCGCGGCAGGCCGCCCTCGAAGTGCGGCATGTGCCAGCCGCCACCGACGATCCACTCGGCGTCCGGGTGGTCCGCGGCGTAGCGCGCGACCATGTCGAGCGTCGTCCGCGCGTCCGTCGCGTCGGTGAGGTCGCAGGTGAGCCGCTCCCGGCCGCCCTGCGGCGGGTGCACATGCGAGTCGAGGAAGCCCGGGCCGATCAGGCCGCCTCCGGCGTCGATGCGGGTGGCGCCGGGGGCCACGGCCGCGGCGGCCTCCTCATCCGAGCCGACGGCCACCACCACCCCTCCGGAGACGGCCACCGCCGTGGCGGGGGTCAGGGTTTCGCCGTCGAAGACGCGGCCGCGGTGCACGAGCAGGTCGGGTTCCATCCCGGTCACGCTAGTGGAGGCGGATCGCCGAACCGAGCAGCGGCTACGCTCGGTTGTCCGAGCCGTCCAGCCGGCGGCGCTTTCGTGAAGCGCTCCGGCGTGTCCGACCGAGGAGAGCGAATGACGACGTCCGCCGCCTGGCAGATGCCCTGGGAGGGCGCGCCGCAGGACCGGCTCTGGATGGCGTGGCCGCCGTCCGGCTACGCGACCGGCGCCACTGCGGAGACCGCCGAGACGGCCTGGCGGACGTGGGCGTCCGTCGCGAACGCCGCGGCCGAGTTCGAGCCGGTCACGGTCGTGGTGGGCCCCGGCGACGAGGAGTCCGCCTCCCGGCACCTCTCCGCGTCGATCGAGCGCCGGACCGCTCCCCTCGATGACGCATGGATGCGCGACATGGGCCCGACCTTCGTGCTGTCCGAGGACGGCTCACGCCTCGGCGCGGTCGACTGGATCTTCAACGGCTGGGGTGCGCCCGACTGGGCGGAGTGGGATCAGGACGCCGAGATCGCGCCGTTCGTCGCCGGGCTCGCCGGCGCCGACGTGGTCGCCAGCCCGATCGTCAACGAGGGTGGCGGCATCCACGTCGACGGGGAGGGCACCCTCCTCCTCACCGAGACGGTGCAGCGCGGCCAGGGGCGCAACCCGCACCTCTCCCGGGAGGAGATCGAGGCCGAGTTCGCCCGCACGCTGGGCACCACGAAGGCCATCTGGCTGTCCCGCGGCCTCACCCGCGACTACGAGCGGTTCGGCACCCGCGGCCACGTCGACATCGTGGCCACCTTCGCCGCCCCGGGCCGGGTGCTGGTCCACGACCAGACCGACCCTGCGCACCCCGACCACGCCGTGACCCGTGAGGTGATCGCGACGCTGGAAGCTGCAACCGACGCCGCCGGCCGTACGCTCGAGATCGTGCGGCTGCCCGCCCCCGCCCAGCTCCGCTCCCCCGACGTCGAGGGCACCGAGGGCTGGACGGACTGGAGCTACGTCAACCACGTGCTCGTCAACGACGCAGTCATCGCCTGCGGCTTCGATGACGCCGCGGCGGACGACCGAGCGGCCGGGATCCTCGCCGAGCAGTACCCGGGCCGGAAGGTCGTTACCGTGGACGCCCGCGAGCTCTACGCCCGCGGCGGCGGCATCCACTGCATCACGCAGCAGCAGCCCCGCGTCGGCGCCTGACGAGCCGCCTCACCCTGCCCTCACTCCCTCCGGCCGAGCGCGGCCGGTGGGGCCCAGGCTGCTTTCCCATCAACAGGCCGGGAGTCGTGATTCCAGCCTGTTAGAGGCAATCCAGCCTGTTGGAGGCAATCCAGCCTGTTGAGGGCGAGTGGAGCGCGGCTCAGGCGAGGCTGATCAGGTCCGCGTAGTCCTTCGTCCAGAGGTCCTCGGTGCCCTCCGGCATGATGAGCACCCGCTCCGGGTTGAGCGCCTCGACGGC
>DATCMN010000039.1:0-12010 GCA_036563405.1 Naasia sp.
ACCGTCGACGAGCTGAGCGGACAGCTGGGGCTCGCGCTGCTCGAGCCGACCCGGCTGTACACCTCGCCCCTGCTCGACGTGCTCGCCGATCCGGTCGTCGCGGGCAGCGTGCACGCCTTCAGCCACGTCACCGGGGGCGGCATAGCCGCGAACCTCGCCCGCGTGCTGCCGCGAGGCGCCTGGGCCGAGGTGGACCGGGCCAGCTGGTCGCCGTCGCCCGTGTTCCGCGTGCTCGCCGGGCTCGGCGGCTTGGACCTGCACGACGTCGAGGCGACCTGGAACCTGGGGATCGGCATGTTCGCGGTCGTCGACGCGGACGCCGCGGGAACCGTTGCCGCCACCCTCGCGCACCACGGGATCGAAGCGTGGCAGGCGGGCACCGTCTCGACCGGCGCGCGCGACCTGGACGGCTTCGAGCAGGGCGCCAAGGGAGTCGACGGCGGCGCCGTGCGCCTCATCGGTTCCTTCGCCGACTGATCGGCGCTGGGCGCGAGCGATCAGCTGCCGGCGGGCGCGCCGCCGCGTCCGTCCGTGGGTCTGCCGCGCAGAGCAGAGCCGCGGTCAGGCGGTGTGGGTCCGCTCCTCCGAGGACTCGTCGTCGTCGGTGTAGACGTCCGCCCACTTGTCGACGTAGTCCGGCTCCCCGCTGGAGGGATGCCCGAGTTCGCGTTCGAGCGCGTCGTAGTTGGTCGCCGGGCTGAAGTACTTCAGCTCACGTGCCACCTTGGTGTGCTTCGCTTTTTGACGGCCGCGCCCCATATTGCGTGACCCCCTCACCATTCTTCGCCGGCGGAAGAGCGCAGGCGGTACTCAACAGGGTATGCAGAAAACTGGGCGCTACTTTAGCACGCAGCCGATGAGGCACGATGGGAGCAGCTCCCGGGGGTGACCGGAGCGGATGGAGGGGGACGTGGCCGACGAGACGACCTCTGTCGCAGTGATCGGTGCGGGCCAAGCGGGCCTGTCCGTCGCCTACTACCTGCAGCGGCTGGGGATGCGCGCGGGCGCCGACTTCGTCGTCCTCGACCGGGGACCGCTCGCCGGCGGCGCCTGGCAGCACCGGTGGGAGTCGCTGCGGCTCGGCTCGGCGCACAAGGTGCATGACCTCCCCGGCATGAAGACGATGGGGCTCAGCTTCGACACCGCGGACCGCACCCGCCCCGCGCGCGATGTCGTGACCGAGTACTACGCGCGGTACGAGCTGCACCACGACCTCCGGGTCCGCCGGCCCGTCCAGGTGTCCGCGGTGTTCGACCGCGGCGCCGACCTCGTCGTGCGCACCGACCGTGGCGACATCGTCACCTCCGCCGTCGTGAACGCGACGGGCACCTGGGGTGCCCCTTTCGTGCCGTACTACCCCGGCGTGCTCGACTTCTCCGGCAAGCAGGTGCACACAGCCACCTACGCCTCGGCGGAGGACTTCCGGGGCCAGCGCGTGCTCGTCGTCGGCGGGGGCACCTCCGCGATCGGCTTCCTCCTGGAACTGGAAGGCGTCGCGGAGAAGACCTTCTGGGCCACCCGCCGCCCCGTCGACTATCTCGACCACGGCGCGCTCGACCTCGAGGACGCGGTCACCGCCGTCGCCCAGCAGGATGCTGCCGCGCGGGCGGGGCGCGCCCTGCCGAGCATCGTCAGCGGGACCGGGGTGCCGAAGACGCGACGGATCGCCGCCGGCATCGCCCGGGGCGTCCTGGATGCGCGGCCCATGTTCTCCCGGCTCGAGTCGCGCGCGGTCGTGTGGCCGGACGGCTCCCGCGAGCAGGTCGACGCCGTCGTGTGGGCCACCGGGTTCCGCCCCGATGTGCGGCACCTGAGTCCACTCCGGCTGCACGAGAAGGAGGGCGGCATCATCGTCGCCACCGGCGCGGCCGAGCGGGACCCGCGCATATTCTTCGCCGGGTATGGGCCGACGGCGAGCACCGTCGGCGCCAACCGGTCGGGCCGCATCGTGGCACGTCAGGTGTTCGCGGCGGTGGGGGACAAGCCGGCACCGGCCGCCCCTCAGGCTCCGGCACTGCCTCCCCAGCCCGCCCGCGCGCGCGGCAGCTTCCGCCCCGCGACCTCCGAGATGCCCGTCGCACGCCCGGGCACGGAGGCCGAGCAGGACGGCGTCTCGATCCTCGCGCGCTTCTTCGCCGAGGACTGACTCCCTACCGGCAACGCTGCGGCCCAACGGCAACGGTCCGCGGTTGCCGTTCGGCCGGACCGTTGCCGTCAGTGCACGGCGGTGACGGCTGCGCCCGCGCCGCCCGTCGTGACGAGGAAGGCGCGCCCGCCGTACCGCACGCCCTCCACGCTCACGCCCTGCCGGAGCGCGATCGGCAGCGGCGCGGCGGCGACGGAGCGGGCCCCGCGGTCCGGGGTCAGCCCGAGCGCGGCCGACAGGACGGCGATGGCGGCCGCCGCTGACCACGCCTGCGGGCGGCAGGCGGCCGGGTACGGGATCGGCGCCGAGGTCAGCGTCGCCGGGTCGCCGGAATGCAGTTCGGGCATCCGGTAGCCGAAGCCCTCGGCGGCGCGGAGGAGTCCCTGCATGAGCGCGGTGGCCTCCTCGCCGAAGCCCTCGCGCGCGAGCCCGAGCACGGCGATTCCGGTGTCGTGCGCCCAGACCGAGCCGCCGTGGTAGCTGAGGGGCCAGTAGCCGGCGTCATCTGTCGACATCGTGCGCAGCCCGTACCCGCTGTCCAGCCGGTCCGAGGAGAGGTGGCGCGCGACGGCGGCCGCCTGGCCGGGAGTCAGGATCCCGGTCCCCAGGAGGTGGCCGATGTTGCTCGTCAGCGAGTCGACCGGCCTCTTCGACGCGTCGAGTGCCACCGCGGGGTAGCCGGTGTCCTCGTCGCCCACCCAGAAGGACGGGCCGAAGCGCTCCTTCAGCCGGTCCGCCCATGCCCGCCACTCCTCGCCTCCCGGCCGGCCGAACCCGTCGAGCAGGTCGGCGCCGCCGCGGGCGGCCTGGTACGCGTAGCCCTGCACTTCGCAGAGCGCGATGGGTCCGTCGGCGAGGTGCCCGTCGGACCACTGGATCGAGTCGCCGGAATCCTTCCAGCCCTGGTTCGCGAGTCCCCGGCCGGACTCGTCGACGTACTCGAGGAACCCGTCCCCGTCGCTGTCGCCGTAGTCGCGCAGCCAGGCGAGCGCCGACTCGAGGGCGGGCAGGAGCGCCTCCACGTCGGCGTCCGCCATGCCCCACTCCCACGCCTCGCGGAGCAGGCAGATCCACAGCGCCGTCGCATCGACGGTGCCGTAGTAGAGCGGGGGCAGCACCAGGCCCTCGGCGGGGATCTCGAGCGGCTCGGCTCGCAGCTCGTGCAGAATCTTGCCCGGCTGCTCGGCCGTGTCCGGGTCGCTCGTGCGGCCCTGGACGTCGGCGAGGATGCGGAGCGTGTCGCGCGCGAGGTCGGTGCCGAGCGGCAGCAGCATGCGCGCCGCCCACAGGGAGTCGCGGCCGAACAGCGTGAAGAACCAGGGCGCGCCGGCAGCCAGGAAGACGGCATCAGGGCGGGTCGAGGTGCTCATCCGCAGCGCGCCGAGGTCGCCGACGGCTGCGCTCACCCAGCGCTGCAGCCGCACGTCGCCGGCTTCGAGACGCAGCGACGTCCACGGTGACGGGGTCGCCGGCGGAAGGACAACGGCGCCGGCGGCCTCGACCTCGACTGTCACGCTCAGGGTCGCCGTGCCGTGGGCGGGCACCGCGGCGCGCCAGACCGCCTCCGCCGCGCCCGCGCCGGAGATGTGCAGCTGGGCGCCGGGCGCCACTAGCCGCGCCGTGGTGGTGTCGTCCGACCACACGAGAGCCTCCCCGTCCTGTGCGATCACCGGAGCGGCCACCCGGCCGGCGATCCCGGCCTTCACGTCATGCATGGCGGCGAGGTCGGTGGCGACGCCGATGGTGACCACCGCATCGACGGGCTCGGCGAGAGCCGACTGCAGCGTCAGCGTCTCCTCGAGCCGGCCAGGGGTGACGGAACGGGTGCGCACCAGGCGCAGCCGGGGGTCGGCACCGCTGTCGTCGAGTCCGCGCAGCAGGGCGACGAACTCGGCGGTGCCCGCGCTCGGGGTGGAGGCGGCGATCGGCTCGACAGCGGTGTCGGCGACGGCGACGGAGAGAGCGGACAGGATCCGCCGGTCCCCGTCGTAGAAGCCCGCGATGCCGGTGCCTGCCACCATGTCGCCGTTCGAGGCCGACCACGCCTGGGAGGGAGCGGCGAGGGTGATCACGGCATCGGCAAGCAGAGGCTGGAGGCCTTCGATCCCCGTCATGTTGCGCTTCCTTCGATCCGGCGGGTTCCCCCGTTGACAGAGGATGCGTCCCGCGTAACATGAAGGCAACATTTGAACGATCAAATGCTGCCGCCTCGACTTTTCCACCGATCGGTCGAGACGGCAACCTGGGATCGGACGGGTGTTCCCCGCGCCGGAACGGACCGGCGTGCACCGAGAAAGGGAATGCAGTGAAGCAGAACTCCAGGCGACGGGCGCGCATCGGCGCGATCGCCCTCGGCGCCGGGCTCGCGATGAGCCTCGGCGCATGCTCCTCGGGCGGAGGAGGTGGCGGCGGCTCCTCGGAGTCCGACGGCCTCACCATGCTCATCGGCTCCAGCGGCGACGCGGAGACCTCGGCCGTGCAGGCCGCGGCCGACGCGTGGGCGGAGGAGAACGACACCACTGTCGAGGTGGTCGCGGCGAGCGACCTCACCCAGCAGCTCAGCCAGGGCTTCGCCGGCGATGACGCGCCCGACCTCTTCTACATGAGCTGGGATCAGTTCGCGACGTATGCGAGCCAGGGCTACCTCGAGCCGTACGCGGCGGACCTGCCGAACGCCGGCGAGTTCTACCCGACGCTCAGCGAGACCTTCACCTACGACGGCGAGTTCACCTGCGCGCCGAAGGACTTCTCCACGCTCGGGCTCATCATCAACACCGACCTGTGGGCCGCGGCGGGCCTCACCGACGCGGACATCCCGACCGACTGGGCGAGCCTCGAGTCGGCCGCGCAGCGGCTGACCAGCGGCGACACCGTCGGGCTCTCCTTCGGGCTGGAGTACGCGCGCGTCGGCGTCTTCATGAACCAGGCCGGCGGCTCTCTCGTCGACGAGGACGGCACCACCGTCACCGCCGACAGTGCGGAGAACGTCGCAGGACTGGAGTTCGTGCAGAAGCTGCACGACAGCGGTTCGCTGCGGTTCCCGAGCGAGCTCGACGCGGGCTGGGGCGGCGAGGCCCTCGGCGCCGGCAAGGCGGCGATGGTGATCGAGGGTCCCTGGATCAAGGGCATCGAGGGCGACTACCCGGACACCAACTACGCGGCATACGAGCTGCCGGCCGGCCCGGGCGGGGAGAGCACCTTCACCTTCACGAACTGCTGGGGCATCCCCGCGAACTCCGACACGACGGACCAGGCGACGAGCCTCGTCGAGTTCCTGACGACGGATGAGCAGCAGCTCGAGTTCGCCGACGCCTTCGGGGTCATCCCGTCCACCCAGTCGGCCGCCGCCACCTACGCGGAGACCTACCCGGAGAACGCGTCCTTCGTGGCAGGCAACGAGTACGCGGTGAGCCCGGTGAACTTCGCCGGCTCCGCGACAGTGATCGCCGACTTCAACTCGCAGCTCGCCGGCCTGATCGGAGGCAGCGCGCAGGACATCCTCGGGTCGCTGCAGACCGACCTGCAGGCTGCGCTGGACGAGGTGAACGGCTAGACGACGGATGGGGGCGGGGCCGGCAGCGGCCTCGCCCCCGTTCCCGATGGAGGGGACAGCAGGAGTGGCCAGAGGCATCCGCGGGCGCGAGAGCCTGTACGGCTGGGCGTTCGTGACGCCGGCCATCCTCATCATCGGGGTCTTCCTGGCCCTGCCGATCCTGCTGGCGCTGTACGTCAGCTTCAGCGACTGGAACGGGCTCGGCTCCCCGCTCGGCAATTCCGAACTGGTCGGCGGCGAGAACTACGCGAAGGTCCTCCTCGACTCGGGGCTCGCGCAGACCAACTTCGGCACCGCCCTGCGCAACAACCTGTACTACGTGCTGCTGGTCGTCCCGCTGCAGACGGCGCTGGCGCTGCTCCTCGCGGTGCAGGTCAACCGCCGCGTGCTCAAGGCGCGCGGCTTCTTCCGCACCGCCTTCTACTTCCCGTCGGTCACGAGCTCCATCGCGATCACGACGATCTTCCTGTTCCTCTTCCTCGGCTCCGGCGCCGTCAACGCGGTCCTCGGCTGGTTCGGGGTGAACGGCCCCAACTGGTTCTCCGACCCCTCCGGCGTGCTGCACAGGCTGCTCGGGCTCGTCGGTGTCGACGGCAGCGGCGCCCTCGGCGCTGCGGGTCCGCTCGGCCTCAGCTGGTGGGAGTGGCTGAGCGGCCCCAGCGTCGCGATGTGCGTGCTCATCATCCTCGCCGTGTTCACGACGTCGGGCACGTTCATGCTGCTGTTCCTCGCCGCATTGCAGAACGTGGGCGAGGAGATCGACGAGGCGGCCATGGTCGACGGAGCCGGCGCCTTCCGCCGCTTCTTCTCGGTGACCCTGCCGATGCTCAAGCCGACCCTGTTCACCGTGCTCACCCTCGGACTGATCGGCACGTGGCAGGTGTTCGACCAGGTGTACCTGACCGGGGGCGGCGACCCGGGCAAGACCACGCTCACGCCCGCCTACCTCGCCTATGACACCTCGTTCACGGATCTCCGCTGGGGTCAGGGCGCGGCCATCGCCTTCATCCTCTTCGCGATCATCGTCGGGTTCACGCTGCTGCAGCGCTTCGTGCTGCGGGATCGGGACCTGGGACGCGCCGGAGATCGGCGCGCCCAGAAGGCGGGCGAGAGGCTGCGCCGCGACGCCGCCCGTGCGCAGGCGGCGAGAGAAGCACGGCTGCCGAAGGAGACGCGATGAACAGCATCGGACCGGGCGGCGCGACAAGCACCCTGACCGCCCCCGTCGCCGCCGAGGCGGACCGCCGCGCGGCGGGCCCAGCGCCCCGCCGCCGCAAGAGCACGCCGATCGGGGTGCGCAGCGGCATCCTGCTCAGCTACCTGCTCCTCGTGGCGCTCGCGCTCATCTACATCTATCCCTTCCTCATCTCGGTCGCCGGAAGCTTCAAGACGAACGACGACGCGACCCAGAACCCGCTGTCGCTCTTGCCGCAGGTGTGGTCCTTCGCCGCCTACGAGCGCCTCTTCGTCGAGGTCCCGGTGCTGCGCTGGGCTGGCAACTCCGCGATCATCACGCTGATCGTCACCCTGGGCCGCGTCTTCTTCGACTCTCTCGCCGGGTACGCGCTCTCCCGGCTGCAGTTCCCCGGCCGGGGGATCCTCTTCGCCGGCTTCCTCGCGATCCTGGCGGTGCCGAACGTGGTGCTGCTCATCCCGCGGTTCCTGATCCTCAAGGAGCTCGGACTGTACAACTCGTACGCGGGGATGATCGTGCCCCTCATCATCGACGCAGCCGGCATCTTCATCATGAAGCAGTTCTTCGAGTCGATCCCGGTCAGCGTGGAGGAGGCGGCGCGCATCGACGGGGCCGGCATCTTCCGCACCTTCTGGACGATCGTGCTGCCGATGGCGCGGCCCGCCCTGATCACGCTGTTCATCCTCAGCTTCCAGGGCTCCTGGAACGAGTTCGCGCACTTCGTGATATCCCGCCAGGACACCGACCTGGACACCCTCACAACCGGCGTGGCGTCGCTCGTCAGCGGTCAGCTCGGCGAGGGGAACCAGTACCCGCTCCGGCTGGCGGCGGCGGTGATCATGTCGATCCCGGTCGCGGTCCTGTTCTTCGTGTTCCAGAAGCGGATCATGAACACGACGGGCGGTGCCGAGAAGGGGTGACCCGGCGGCTGCCCCACCCGGGGGGTAGTGTGTGCCTGCCGCCCGTCTCCACCCCTCGGGAGCCCGTCGTGAGAATGCCCACAGTGCTCGATGTCGCGCGAGCGGCCGGGGTGTCGCGGCAGACGGTCTCGAACGTGCTGAACGCACCGGGGCTGGTGCGCGAGGCCACCCGCGAGCGCGTACTGACCGAGATCAGCCGGCTCGGCTACCAGCCGCACGCGTCGGCACGGCGTCTGCGCACCCGGCGCTCGTCGACCCTGGGGGTGCGCCTGCACGAGCCCGAGGACGGCATCTCGGGCGCCCTGCTCGACCAGTTCCTGCACTCCCTCACCGCGAGCGCCGACCGGCGCGGCTACCGGGTCATGCTGTTCGCGGCGGCCGATCCGGGCGACGAGGTCGCGCACATCCGGCGGCTGAGCGACGGCGCCGACGTGGACGCGTTCGTCCTCACGTCCACCGAGCACGGCGACTCACGCGTGCGCTGGCTCCTGGACAACGACGTGCCCTTCATCACCTTCGGCCGGCCATGGGGCGGCGAGGACCTGGGGCTGCACCCGTGGGTAGACGTCGACGGTCGTGCCGGCACTCGGGAGGCCACCCTGCACCTGCTCGACGGCGGGCGCCGGCGGGTGGGCTTCCTCGGCTGGCCGAGCCCCTCGGGCACGGGCGACGATCGCCGCCTGGGCTGGGAGCAGGCCGTCGCCGAACGCGGCGCCCCGGGAGGCGCCGGCATGACCGGCGAGAGCGAGGACCACATCGGCGAGGCCGAGGAGGTGACGGCCCGCTGGCTGGACCGCGACCCCGGACTCGACGGACTGGTCTGCGCGAGCGACTCCCTCGCGCTCGGCGCGTCCTTCGCGGCAGGCCGGGCGGGGCGCGCCCTCGAGGTGATCGGCTTCGACAACACCCCAGTGGCCCGCGCACTCGGGCTGTCGAGCGTCGAGCAGCGCACCGACCTCGTGGCGGCCGCCATCCTCGACCTGCTGCTCGACGGCGGCGGTGTGCGCACAGCGCCCGAGGAGGGCTGGGAGACCCGCCTCATCGCGCCGGAGCTCGTGCTCCGCTCCGGCCGCCCCGGGGACTGAGCGGCCCCGGCAGTCTCGTTCCGCTTCGCCAGGCCTTCCGAGCCGGGCGCCGCGGTCAGGGGAGGCGGTCGGCGATGGCCCCGCGAACGGCGTCCAGTCGGTGCTCGAGCTCCCGCACGAGGTCCGCGGGGATAGGCCCGCGGACGCTCGCCGCGCGGAGGTCCCCGCGGATGCGCTGGCGGAAGTCGGTGAGCACGACGTCGGCGTCGCGGAGGGCCGCGCCACGGTCGGGCGCCCTGTCGGTCGGGGCGGGCGGGCGAGGCACGGACCTGTCGGCGGACCGCTCCGCAGCGGCCGCCGCGGCGAGCTCCGCCCGGAGGCTCCGCATGGCTCGGTCGACGCCGGAGCGGACCTCGTCCGCGATGCGCCGCACCGAGTCTGTGAGGTCCTGCTCGATCCCGGTCAGCTCCTCGCGGCGGCGGCTCACCTCCTGCCGGCCCTCGTCCGTGATCGCGTACATGGTGCGCCTGCCGTCGGTCTCCCGCCGCACGAGCCCCTCCTCCTCGAGCTTCCCCAGCCGGGGGTAGATGGTGCCGGCGCTCGGCGTGTAGGTGCCGCCGGAGCGCTCCTCCATCTCCTGGATGAGCTCGTAGCCGTGCCGGGGCCGGTCCTCGAGGAGGGCGAGCAGGTAGAGCCTCAGTCGGCCGTGGCCGAAGACGGGACTCACCGCGCCTCCTCTGCGGGAACGGCGCGCACGACGACGATGTCGCCTGACACCGAGTTGCTGCGCACCTCGGTCCATGGGCCGGTCTCCACCGTGCTCCAGCTCTCCCCGCGGCCGTGGATCCCCTTGATCACCCGGCCGTCGAGCTGAGCGGTGCCGCTCACGGTGTTGACCGTGAAGCGGGCGGGGACGCCGTCGGCCAGGCGGATGGTGGTGCCGCCGCTCACGGTGTTCGTCTCGATGCGCTCGGGGACGCCTGTGGCGTCGATGAACACGTCCCCGCTCACCCCGTCGCAGGAGAACGAGGTGAGGGCGCCCGTCGCGGAGACATCGCCGGACACGGTGTGCGCGGTGATCCCCCCGCGATGACCGCGCACCGAGAGGGTGCCGCCCACGCTGTTGAGGTCCGCGTGGCCCTCGCTGCCGTCCAGCATGATGCTGCCCGACACTGTGCTCAGCCGAGTAGGGCTGGCCATCCCGCTGATCAGCGCATCGGCGCTCACGACCCCGAGCTTCAGGGTCGCGTTCCTCGGCACGAGGAGGCTGACCGTCGTGCTGGCGCGGCCCCGGAATGCGCGGAAGGCTTCGAGGAAGTCGTCCCAGCGCAGCTGCGGGTGGTCGATCTCGAGAGAACCGCCGTCGATGCGGACCAGCAGGTCGCGCCCGCTCACCTCGCCGATCTCGACGCGCGCCGTCGGCTCGTCGGTCCCGATCACGTCGATGCGGCCGCCGAGGAGGCTCACCTTGACGCTCGTCACGGCCGGGAGGTCGATCACCTTGGGGCCCGTGACGACCCACTTCTCCTGCGGCATCCGCCGTCCTCTCGGTCACGATATATCGCGTGTTCGCAATCACGATATATCGCGTCGCCCCGCGCGTCAACGCCTCCCAGCGAAACGCGGGCTCCGGTCGTGGGATGATCCCCCGGTGCATCTGTTCGCGCTCGCGAGTCTGAAGAACCGGGCCCTCATCGCACTTGTCACCATCGTCGCCGCCGTGTTCGGCGGAATCGCCCTCACCTCGCTCAAGCAGGAGCTGATCCCGTCGGTGACCTTCCCGCGGCTCGCGGTGATCACCACGTACCAGGGCGCGTCGCCCGAGGTCGTCAACCAGAGCGTCAGCATCCCCATCGAGCAGGCGATCCAGGGCGTGGCCGGCCTCGAATCGACGGCCGCGACGTCGAGCGCTGGGCGCAGCGTGGTGTCCGCCACCTTCACCTACGGCACCGACCTGGCCTCCACCGAGAACAAGATCGCCCAGGCGGTGAACCGGATCCGGTCCGCCCTTCCGGAGGGACTCGACCCCCAGGTGCTGAGCGGCACCATCGACGACTTCCCCGTGATCCAGGTCGCCGTGACCGGGGGAGCGGATCCGCAGGCGCTCGCCGCCGACGTCCGCCGGCTGATCGCCCCGGAACTCGAGGACCTCGACGGGGTGCGCGCCGCCGATGTGACGGGCGCGCCCGGACAGCGGGTGGTCATCACCCCCGATTCGGCCGCGCTCGCCTCACGGGGCCTGCCGCCGACGGCGGTCCGGACAGCGGTGCAGTCGAGCGGCGTTCTGGTTCCCGCCGGCACCCTCACCGAGGACGGCCGCACCCTGTCGGTGCAAGCCGGGACCCAGCTCGCGAGCGTGGAGGACGTGGCGGGGCTGCCGCTCGTCGGCGGCGCCGTGCCGGCCACCATCGCCGACGTCGCATCCGTCGAGCTGGTCGACGATCCGGTGACCACTCTGTCCCGGGTGGACGGGGAGCCGGCGCTGACCGTCGCGGTGACCAAGGTGCCCGCCGCCAACACCGTCGACGTGTCGCACGCGGTGCGCGACGCGCTGCCGGATCTCGAGGAGGCGATCCCGGGCGCCGCGTTCACCATCGTGTTCGATCAGGCCCCCTACATCGAGGAGTCGATCGAGTCGCTCGCCACCGAGGGACTCCTCGGCCTGGTGTTCGCGGTCCTCGTCATCCTCGTGTTCCTGCTCAGCGTGCGGGCGACGATCGTCACCGCGATCTCCATCCCCACCTCGGTGCTGATGACGTTCGTGGGGCTCCAGTTCGCGGACTACTCGCTCAACCTGCTCACGCTCGGCGGTCTGACCATCGCGATCGGCCGAATCGTCGACGACTCGATCGTCGTCATCGAGAACATCAAGAGGCACCTCGGGATGGGCGAGGACGTCGCGAGTGAGGACGGCAAGGTGCGCGTCATCGCCCGCGCCGTGCGCGAGGTCGCCGGCGCCGTCACGGCCTCCACCCTCACGACAGTCACGGTGTTCCTCCCCATCTCGTTCGTCGAGGGGACGACGGGCGAACTGTTCCGGCCGTTCGCGCTGACCGTCACCATCGCGCTGCTCGCCTCGCTCATCGTCTCGCTCACGATCGTGCCGGTGCTCGCCTACTGGTTCCTCCGCGCCAAGAAGCCGCACCGCCATGCCGGCACCGGCGACCACGA